>NZ_JBHXTE010000002.1:306669-376921 GCF_042677545.1 Streptomyces sp. NPDC127108
GCCGGGGCTGACGGTGCGGGGACCGCGCGCTGTGCTGGGGCGCTAGGGTCGGCTGGTGCTGGTGCTGGTGCTGGTGCTGGTGCTGGTGCTGGTGCCGATGGCGTTGCCGATGGCGATGCCCCGGTCGACGTGCTGCTCGCGGTCCGCGCAGGCGTGGGCTCCCGTCGTGCGACGGGCAGGGCACGGCGTTGCACGGCCGTCGACGCGGTCGGCGCCTTCGTCAGGGGCCGGGGCCGTGCTGCGGGGGGCGCGGCCAGCGGTACGGGGGACACGCGGACGCCGCGAGCCGGGGCCGGAGTCGGCGAGGAGGCCGGGCCCGTGGCACTCGCCCGCACCACCGGCATCGAGGCGAGCGCAGGAGACGACGACTCGCCCGCAGGAGCCGGAACCGGCAACGCACGGGACGGCCCCGACACGTCCGCCGAGCCGGACACCTCCGAGACGGCCACAGGACCGGCACCAGGTGCGCCACCGGAACCGGCCGCCCCACCGGAACCAGCCGCCCCCGCCGAAGCAGCACGCTGAACCGCCGTCGCCCCGGCCCCGGACGCCGCCGCCCCGGCCACGGAAGCCGCCGCACGCGCGGACGCCACCGCCGAGGCACTCGACGCCGAAGCCCTCGACGCCGAAGCCCTCGACGCCGAAGCCCTCGACGCCGAGGCACTTGACGACACTGACGCCGACCCGACCGAAGCCCCCGACGCCGGACGCCCACCGGACCCGACCTCCCGCGCCCCCGCGCTCCGCACAGCGGGCGCCGTCCCACCCCCGTACGAAACCGCTCCCGTCCCCGGAACCGCCCGCAACGGCACCACCGGCATCCGCCGACCCGTGGCTCCCGCCCCGGACCCGGCCCCCGCACTCCCCAACGGCAGGGATCCCGAAGGCCGTTCAAGCCCCGTCACCGGTCGCGCCGACTCCGTCAGCGCCCCCGAGAAGAGGCCGCCGGAGCCGGAGTCCAGGACCGTCGTGAGGGCCGAGGATCCGGCGAAGGACGGGTTCTGCCACGTCGGCAGCCGCGTGCCGAACGCGGCGTCCGCGACCCCGGCCCGCCCCTCGGGCACAGCGCGCTGGATCGGCGCGAGCCCCGGCCAGGCGGCCACGGGCGGCGGACCGGGCACAGGGGTACCGAACCCGGAACCACCGGACTCGGCGCCACCGGACGCAGCCCCGTCCGAAGCGGCAACAACCCGCCCCTCCCCGCCCGTGTCACCCGCAAGCTGCCCCCGCAGCCGCTTCAAGAACCCCACAGCTCAGCCCTCCGCCCCGGCGCGCGTCACGAAGGACGCGATCTGGTCCGCGTAGCGGCGGCGGTCGTGGTGTTCCAGGTCCAGGATCGCCGCCAGGCTCCAGTGGAAGTGGTAGGCGACGTACGCGATCTCCTCGTGCAGCCGGTCGGTCGCGTACGTCACGATTCCCCCAGGCGGCTCCCGCCGAGTTCCACCTCGAACGGCTCGGAGCAGTGCGGGCACTCCACCGCGGCGCGGGTGTGGCCCTCGGCGTTGATCTGCCGGTAGAAGTCCTGCAGGAAGGCGAGGTCGGAGGCGAACATGGACTCCACGGTCCCGTCGTGCACCATCGGCAGCGTGCCGAGGCGCGTGATGACGCGGCCGAGCAGCACCACCGACAGGTACGCCGGGTTCTCCTGGACCCGCACGTCGCGCAGCGGGACCAGCTCGTCCCGCGCCGTGGACAGGCGCATCACGCCGTCCCGGTGCACGGTGCCCGACTCGTCGACGTAGCCGCGCGGGAGCTGGAAGGGGAACTCGGTGCGCAGCTCACGGGGGTTCGCGTCGAAGGGTGCGGCGGCGGGAGACGGGACGGGGGAATCCGCTCCCGCCGCCGCGGTCTGGGGGGCCTGCGGCGGCGCGGCGGCCGTGCCCGCGCCGGGCGCACCGGCTGCCGTGCGCCGCATTACTCGATGACCAGTTCTTCGAAGACGATGGTCACGGTCTCGGTGAGCGCGGAGGCCTCGCCCGCCTTCAGGGTGCTGGCGTCGACCTTGCTGCACCAGGCGTTGCGCAGGTTGTAGCGCTTCACCGGGTTGTCCTGGAAGTCCATCATGATGATGGAGGCGTTCTTGCGGGCCGTGCTCATCTGGCCGTTGATCGAGTCGTTGATCCAGGTCGTGAACGACGACGACTGGGTCATGCCGCGCACCACCGTGCACTGGCCGTTCTTCTGCACGCCCGGCAGCAGATTCACCTCGGGCTTGCCCTGCGCGGAGTTCTGCTGGTGGACGATGACGTCCTGTTCGAGAGTGAGGCCGCTGACCTCCGCGAGGTACTCGACCATCACACCGTCGATCTGCAGACCGAAGTTGTGTGAGGTGAGGGAGTCACCCTGCATGAGACTCATGTGTTCGCAGTCCTTCTAGGCTTCGGATCTTTGGGGCTTCGGAGCTTCGGAGCTTCGGAGCTTCGGGGCTTCGGGGCTTCTTGGCGATGGGCGCGCTTCTTCACGACGGGCGTACGCGCGAGGGGTCCTGGCCCGGCGGCCTACTCCTCCAACTCCCCGCTCCCGCTGGAGAACTGGGACAACCGGAAGATCACGAACTCCGCGGGCTTGACCGGCGCGATGCCGATCTCGCAGATGACCCGGCCGAGGTCGACCGACTCCGGCGGGTTGGTCTCCTCGTCGCACTTGACGTAGAAGGCCTCCTCGGGCCGCTGGCCGAAGAGCGCGCCGCCGCGCCACTCGTTGACCAGGAACGCCGACACGTTGCGGCGGATGCGGGCCCACAGCGCGTGGTCGTTCGGCTCGAACACCACCCACTGGGTGCCGATCAGGATCGACTCCTCCAGGTAGTTGAAGTAGCGGCGGATGTTCAGATAGCGCCACTCGGGGTCGGAGGAGAGGGTGCGGGCGCCCCAGATGCGGATGCCGCGGCCGGGGAAGGCGCGGATGCAGTTGACGCCGATGGGGTTGAGCAGGTCCTGCTCGCCGCGGGTGATCTGCAGCTCCAGGTCGACGGCGCCGCGCACGACCTCGTTGGCGGGCGCCTTGTGCACACCGCGCTCGGAGTCGTTGCGCGCCCAGATCCCGGCGACGTGGCCGCTCGGCGGGACCATGCGGGCCTGACCCGACGCCGGGTCGAAGGACTTCAGCCAGGGGTAGTACAGGGCGGCGTACTTGGAGTCGTAGCCCGCCGTCTCCTGTCGCCACAACTGGATCTGACGGGCATTCAGGCCGGGCGGCGGGTCGATGACCGCGACCCGGTCGCCCATCAGCTCGCAGTGCGCGATGAGCCCGAGCTGGACGGCCTTGACGGCCTCCAGGTCGATCGTGCCCCGCTGGTAGGCGGCCATGAGGTCGGGCACGGCCACCATGGAGATCTCGTCGACGGCCTCCAGGCCGCCGAAGCCGGTGCGGTCCGAGGAGTCGCCCAGGTACTCGGCAGGACCCGCGTGCCCGGACGCCGCCCGCTCCGTCGGCGCGGGCAGCGGCGCCGCGGGGGCGGGCGGCGCGGCCAGGGCGACGGTCTGGTTCTCCGGACGGGCGAGCTGTGCCGCCGCCGCGGCCTCCGTCACGGTGATGAGCTTGGAGCGCTCCTTGACCTGGGCGACGACGTAGGAGCGGCTGCCCTTCTTGGCGCTCACGTCGAACGACTCGACGGCCTTGTCGCCGTCCTTGACGATCAGCTTGAAGCGGTCGGCTGTGCCCTCGCCCTCGGGGTCGGCGACCTCCACGGACAGCTTCCCGGTGCTGCCCTGCGCGGTGGCGGCCACGGAGAACGTGCCCAGCTGCTTAGCCTCGGCGGCGGGCAGCGCCGCAGGAGCGGCGGCCGTGCCGGTCACCGCCGCCGGTGCCTCGCCGTCCGCGGACGCGCCCTCGGCGGAGCCGCCGATACGGACCACGTACGCGGCGGAACCGCCGTTGTTGAAGAAGCCGTAGACGGAGTGGGCGAGGTAGTAGCCCTCGGTGAAGTCGCCGAAGGACGTGACGTACTGCGTCCAATTCGTCACCAGGGTCGGCTCGTTCAGCGGTCCGGCCGGCGCGAGCCCGACGAAGGCCGCCACGGAGGTGCCCACCCCCTCGATCGGACGTGAACCGCTGGCCACCTCCTCGACGTAGACGCCGGGCGACAGGTAGGACGGCATGCTCTGCTCTCCTCGGGTACGGGACGGGACGCTCCCACCCTCGCGGCCGCCTGCCGCCACTGAAACGTCCCCAGGTGCCGGGACCGGGGCAACGTCCGTGCCCGCAGGGGCAGTTGGCGAATCCGGTCGGCCGGAGGTCCGGACCCGGCGCCCGCAGGCGTGCCCGCGAGGGTGCCCCCGTGGACCTGTGCGGGCCGGGACCGGCCGGTCAAGGGTGGTGGGTCAGCTCTGTCCCGCGCCGAAGGGGAGCGTCGTGCACGCACACGGAACACCGGCCAAGCAGACCGGCGACCAGGCCGAGGCCCACCGCGCGCGCCCGGCCGGGCCGCGGCGCGCGCCCGGTCCCGCCACGTCGGCCGGACGGATCCTGAGCCTCCAGCGCCTCGCGGGCAACGCCGCCGTGTCGCGGGCCGTCGAGGAGGAGCGGCACGCGCACGGCCCCGGCTGCGGCCACGGGCAGACCGAGCCGTCCGGTGAACAGCCGGTCATGCAGCGGCAGGTGGGCCTGGGTGCCGCCATCGCCTCGCCCGGGGCCCCGCTGGAGCCGCGCATCCGGGAGCGGGCCGAGCAGGCGTACGGCATGAACTTCGGTGACGTACGCAAGCACGACGGCCCCGAAGCGCAGCAGTCCGCCCGGGAGTTCGGCGCCCTCGCCTACACCGTGGGACCGCACATCATCGCCGCCGAGCCGAACCTGCCCGACGACGTGATGTTCCACGAGCTGGGGCACCGCTTCCAGAACGCGATGGGGCCCGTCGCGGGCACCGACGACGGCACCGGCGTCAAGGTCTCCAGCCCCGGCGACCCCTTCGAGCTCCAGGCCGCCTCGAACGGCAAGAAGGTCGCCCGGGGCGAGACGCCCGACCTGACGCTGCCCGGCCGTCCGGCACCGGCCGGGCACGACACGGACGACGAGGGCTGACGTGGCGCCGGCCACGAGGCCGGCGCCACGCCGCCGGTCGCGGCCGGTCAGAAGCCGCCCATCTGGACGTCCTCGTCAGCAGTCGTCTGGAACCGGACCATCCTGCCGCCGACGCGGATGTAGTGGTGGCCGGTGTCGTCCTCGATGTAGATCGCCTGCCCGAGCGTGTCGAGATGCAGGGTGAAACCCGGGACTTCGGGCGCCTGCGGCGCGTATCCCGCACCGGCCGCGCTGCTCTCGCCGCCGTAGCCCGCTTGTGACGAGGAGCCCGGGGCGTAGTAGTCGGCCTGCGACGAGGAGCCCGCCTGGTAGTGGTCCGTCTGCGCGGGGGAAGGCGCGGCGTACTGGTCCGCCTGGGGCGAGGAGGCCGCGGCGGAGTCCCCCTCGAGCTCCGCGAGCCGGTCGAGGCCCTTGCGCCTGATGGCCTTCCGCAGATTGTCCCCGTTCGAGCCCGTGTGCAGGTACGCGGACATCTCCGGGACGCTGTAGTGGCCGTCGCGGCGGAGCCGGGCGAGTGTGGCGAGGAGGTCGAGGGGGGCCTTGATGGGGTTCAGGTCGCTGCCGGACCTGCCCGCGTGGAGCCTCTCCCAATCGGCGCACCAGTCGTAGCCGGACAGGCCGCGGATGGTCGCCTTGATGGTGTCCTTGGCCGCCCGGTCGAGAGGTATCCCCTTGGGGAACTGCTTGTCCACCGCGCCCTTCTTCCTGCTCTTCGGGGCATCGGACTTCGGGGCCTTGTTGGACCGCTGGGGCATGTGTGTCTTGTGGCCCTTTTCCTCGTACTCGGTGAGATAGAGGCCGAGTTTGCCCTCGGACAGGTCGATGGCCTTCCCGAGGTGCTTGAGGGTCATCATGGCGGTCGTGCGGTAGCGGGACATCAGCTCGATCGCCTGCCGGCGGTCCTCGTTGGTGGCGTGAACGCCGTTCCGGCCGTTCCAGAGCACGTACAGCTGTTGTGCCTGCGCCTCGGTGAGCTCGTCGGTCCTGCGGCGCGGGGCCGTGTGCGTCGCCTTGCCCTTGCCGATGCCCGCGGGCGCGGTCTCCTCCGACCAGGTCTTCTCCAGCGGCCGGGAGACACGGGTGTACGTGTTGGCCTCGTCGAACTCGGCGTCGCTCGCGGACGGTGTCACGTCCGCGTGCCGGGACGCGAGACGCCCGGGAACCCTCAGCGAGGGGCCGCCGTTGCGGTGCACGGCCTGCGCCGGGGCCGCCTCGTGCGCCATGGCGGGGGTGCTCGTGATGTCGTTGTGCACCATCTGCCTGATGTACTTCAGGTAGTCGTCGTCCATGATGTGCTTGAGATGGTCGCTCACGGAGCCCACGGCACCCTGGAAGTAGTGCCCGTAGTTCTCGTCGAAGCGGAGATTGCCGAAACCCATCTCGTTCCGGTAGTACATCAACGCCGCGGCGCAGCCCATGCAGGGGCGGTACTTTCCCATGATGGCGAGGGGCCTCGTGACCGCCTGCCCCGGACTGATGCCGGCGCGGCTCAGGGCGAGGAGCAGTTTCTGCTCCGCGTGCAGCGACTCCTCCTGGGTCGGCTGCCCGATGTACTTGCCCTGCTTCTTCGCCCTGGGGTCCAGTGCCGCGAACCGGAGCAGGAACACGCGGCCCGAGTACTTGGGGCTCGTGATGTAGGAGTTGAGCTTCTTGTCCTCGATGTCCACGACCGTGACCGGGGCGTTCAGCTGCGCGCGCAGTGTCAGGGCAGTGGCGTCCTCGCCCCGGCCCTGCTCGCCCGCGCCGCGCTGTCCGCTGACGATCGCGGCGTTCTTGCGCCGGTAGCTCGCGAGCTTCCGCTGCAGGTTCGCCGCCTCGTGGGGGTGCATGCCCCGTCGGTGCCCGCTGTCGCTCTGCTGGAACGCCAACAGCTCCTGCAGTGTGGGCTCTTTTCCGTACACCTGCCGGCCCTGGCTCACGAGGGTGTCGACCGACGAGTTGAAGTTCGAGGCGAAGAGCAGCCGGTCGTTGATCAGCATGCCCTGGACCTCGCGGTTGTTGGCGTCCTCCGCGTCGCGGTCCGGATCCTCCTGCTTGGCCCGCTCCTGGGCGCCCTTCATGCTGTCGAACAGCAGGGCACTGGTCTCGTGCAGGGTCTCCTCGGCCTCCTCGCCGTCCTTGAAGCGCGGAAACCGCATCCAGAACTCTTCGTGCGCCCGGCCCTGCCGCCGCGCGCCGTAGTTCACCAGCGGCGGCCCGTCCACCTCGGTCTTGATGTCCTTCAAGACGGCCTTGTCGTCCCGCCGGGAAGCCCCCTTCCGCGAGCGCTTCCCCGACCCGCTGCCCTCACCCGCACGCTGCACGGAAAGGACCCGGCTCACGGCCCCGTTGCCCGCCGCGTCGGCCATGGCGCGCACACCGGCGGGCGTCATCCCCTCGGCGGTGCGCGGCAGGGGAGAGGGGGAGCGGGCCGCCGACCGGTGGCGGGGCTCGTCGCGTCCCTCCCGTCGCTCGTGACCGCGGTGGTCGGTCTGCCGCTGCCGCATGAGCGCCTCCAACGTCGGCGGGGGTCGCCGTCCAACGTCGGCGAGAGTCGCCGTCATGGTGCCGTGGCCGCCGCGCGCGGCACAGGGCCGCGGGGGTGGCCACGAGGGCACACCCGGCTGCCCCGGGGGCGCCCCGCCCGGCGCTGCCCGACCTGCCGCAGCCGCCGCCCGTCGGGGCAACCGGGTCTGCCCGGCGGCCTCCTGACACGACCGGCGTCCGCTCCTAGCGTCGTGGGCGTGAGCCTTTGGACCTCCCTGGAACCAGCGTCCGCGACCGTCGACCCCGGCAGCAGCACCACGGTGCGGCTGCGGGTGCGCAACACCGGTGACATCGTCGACGAGTACCACTTCGAACCGGTCGGCGCCCTCGCGCCCTGGACCACGGTGGAGCCACGGTCGCTGCGCCTCTACCCGGGGACGACCGGCACGGTGGAGCTCACGTTCGCACCGCCGCGCACCCCGGACGCGACCGCCGGACCGAACCCGTACGCGGTGCGGATCTCCCCGACGGAACACCCGGACGCGGTCACCGTCCCCGAAGGCAACCTCACCATCACGCCCTTCACCGAGGTACGCGCCGAACTGGTGCCGCCCACCGTGAAGGGCCGGTTCCGGGGGCGGCCCCGCTTCGCCGTGGACAACCTCGGCAACACCAAGGTCACCGCCTCGCTCAGCGGCAGCGACACCGGCGACAAGCTGTCGTACGACCTGCAGCCGGGCAACGTCCAGATCGAGCCCGGCCGGGCCGCGTTCGTGAAGGCGACGCTGCGGCCCAAGCAGATCATCTGGTTCGGCTCCAAGCAGGAACAGCCGTACGCGCTGACCGTGCGGCGCTCCGGGACCGAGCCGATGGAGGTCGACGGCACCTATGTGCAGCGCGGGTTCCTGCCGGGCTGGCTCGCCACCACGCTCGGACTGCTCCTCGCGCTGTCCATCGCGTTCCTGATGATCTGGCTGACGTACAAGCCGCAGGTGAGGAGCGCGGCCCTGGAGAAGCCCGAGAAGGCGGGCGCCATCGCCAAGCCGAGCCCGTCCGCCCCGATCAAGAGCGCGCCCCCGAAGCCCGAGGACAAGCCGGACGAGGAGCCCGAGAAGTCCGGCGGGGGCGACGAGGAGGAGAAGGGCGGTGGAGGCGGCGGGGGCGGAGGCGGCGGGGGCGACGAGCCCGAGAAGGACAAGAAGCCGCGCAAGGTGTCCGCGGCCACCGCCGTGCGCAAGCTCGCCGAGCGTGAGGAGGGCCGGCACATCTGCTACCGCGTCTACGTCGCGGACGGCGGCTGGCAGAAGCCCGAGTGCGACGGCGCCGAGGCGGGCTCGGTGGGCCAGGGCAAGGCCGTCAAGGCCCTCAACGTCGCGGTCTCAAGCACCAACGGCGTCACCGGAGCCAGCGCCTTTGTCGTCGACGGCTGGCGGGAGGGCGACGAGTGGGAGACAGCGGACGACGAGACGAACCTGTACCTCGGCAGCACCGACGGGGACGTCAACCCGATGCAGGGATACACCATGCAGGTCTTCGACGGCTCGGTGTGCCACGACGCGTACGTGAAGGACAAGCAGTGGATGGGGCAGTCCTGCACCGAACCCGGGAAGTGGACGTACGGCGGCAGCCCCATGGAACTGAACCTCCAGCTGGAGGCGGTCCGCTTCACCGTCTGACGGGTCCGGAGGCCGTCCGCTTCACCGTGTGACGGGTCCGGAGGCGGTCCGCTTCAGCGTGTGACGCGTGGGGGCGTGACACGAGGCGAGGGGCCGGTGACCTGGTCAAAGGCCACCGGCCCCGCGCCGTTGTGCGCCCCCTCACCAGTTCGCCTCACCCGGCACGAGCCGCCCCGCCTTGCGGTACTCGCGGCGCGCGCCCTCCAGCAGATCGCCCGCGCCCACCGGCTCGTCCCGGCCCGCCGCGAGGTAGGCGGCCGTGACCACGGCGCCGCGGATCGCGCCGCCGGACAGCTCGAAGTCCCGGGCGAGCGGCCCGGTGTCGAGGCCGTCCACGCGCGGCACGTGCGCGAGACCGTGCCGCCACAGCGCGAGCCGCTGCTCGGCGTCCGGGAAGGGGAAGTCGACCACCAGGTCGAGGCGGCGGGTGAACGCGTCGTCGATGTTGGCCCGCAGGTTGGTGGTGAGCAGTGCGATGCCGTCGAAGGACTCCAGGCGCTGCAGCAGGTAGGCGCTCTCCAGGTTGGCGTACCGGTCGTGGGAGTCCTTGACCTCGGAGCGCTTGCCGAAGACGGCGTCGGCCTCGTCGAAGAGCAGCACCGCGTCCGTGCGGTCGGCCTCCGTGAAGATCCGTTCGAGGTTCTTCTCGGTCTCGCCGACGTACTTGTCCACGACCGACGACAGCTGCACCACATACAGGTCGACGCCCAGATCGGCGGCGATCACCTCGGCGGACAGCGTCTTGCCGGTCCCGGACTCGCCCGCGAACAGGCCGAGGACACCGCGCCCGCGGCCGCCGCCCGCGCTGAGCCGCCAGTCGCCGAGGACCCGGTCACGGTGGCGGGCGCGCAGCGCGAGTTCGTGCAGCTGGGCGAGCGGCCCGGCGGGCAGCACCAAGTCGTCCCAGCCCACGTCGGGTTCGATGCGCCGGGCGTGCTGTTCCAGCCCCGAGGCCGACTGCCGACGGGCGGCGAGCCGGACGTGGGCGGCGCTCAGCGGCGTCCCGTCGAAGGCGGCGAGCGCCGCGGCGGCGCGGGCGGCCCGCCCCACGCGGTCACCGCCGAGGTGGTACGGGGCGACGGTCCCGGCCAGGTCGAAGGCGTCGGCGCCGGGGCCGAGCGCGGTGCGCCAGACGGTCGTACCGCCCGTGGGGAGCCGGGGTGCCTGCAGCACCAGCGGGTCGTGCGCGGACCACTGCGGGTCGTACGGGCGGGGGTCGGCGAGCAGCACGGTCACGTCGGTGGCCGCGGTCAACTCCTCGACCATCGGGCCCGGTCGGTCGGGCAGGCCGCACACCACGACCGCCCGGCCGCTGAGGCGCGCCTCGCGCAGGAGCTCCGGGACGTGGTCCGCGGCGCCGGAGTAGCGCAGCGCGTCGACGCCCGCCGTGCGCAGGGCGGACGCGAAGGTCGCCAGGGCGTCGCCCTCGCGGTGCTCCCGCAGGTAGACGGCGAGCGGGCCTTCGCCGAGCCGGGCGGCGAGCCGCTTGGCGAACGCCTCGTCGTGCCCGGCGGCGGGCGGCGGTTCCGGCATCGGGGCGAGACCACCGAGGAGCGCGGCGTCCGGGGTGTCGTCGCCCAGCAGGTGGGCGGTCAGACGGTCGGGCACGCGCAACGCCCGGGACAGCAGCGGCCGTTCGGTGTCCTCGACGGTCAGCAGGCCGTGGGCGCGCAGCGGCGCCGAGGGGTGGAAGCGGGCGCGGGCCTCCGCCAGGTGCGCGGGCACCCCGCACAGGTCGAGTACGAGGCCCACGGTGGCGCGGCGGCGGCTCACGTCGTCGTTGAGGTAGCCGTAGAGCGGCTCGAAGGTGCGGTCGAGGTCGGGGGCGAGGGCGATGAGCACGACGGCCGTGTCCAGCTCGGTCAGCCGCGTCCGGGCGGCCGTCCGGGCCAGCCGGTCGTCGATGCCGTGCGGCCACCCATCCAGGGCGCCCGGCGGGACGTCGGCGCCCTCCGCGCCCTCTGTGTCTTGCGCGCCACCCGGCCAGGTGCTCAGGAGATGGTTCACGGCGTCCTCGGGCACGTAGAGGCCGCGCAGGGGGTCGTTCGCGGTGGGGTCGTCCGCGGAGCGGTGCTCGACCAGGGCGGTCACCGTGCGCCGCAGGTCGGCGAGGCGGGCGAGGAGGGGGTGGGCCGGGTCCTCGTGGGTGCCGGGGGCGTGGGACCGGGCGGTGGTGCGGGAGGGGGCCTCCAGGGACGAGGGGTCCTCCAGGAACGAGGGGTCCTCCAGGAACGACGCGCTCATGCCCCCTCCGTACGTCGCGCGGCCGCCCGCTCGCGCTCGGCCGCCTGCTGCTGCGCGGCACGGGCTGCCGCCACCTGATGGGGCCGGTGGGCGCGCTCCGTCGACCGGGGCGGGCCGCCGTCCACACCGCGGATCCGGATCGCCGCGCCCTCGGTGACCGGGGGCCCGGCGTCGTAGTCGGGGACCGCGGGGAAGGGCGCCGTCACCACGACGTCCAGGGAGGGCTTCAGCTCGCCGCCGAGCGCGGACCAGATGTCGGCGAGGGAGCGGGACTCCGACTGGGTGCCGCCGACCGTCACCGGCACGGTCAGGCCGAGGCGGCCGAGCGCGTCCGGGAGTTCCCGGGGGGACAGCAACTCGTGGGGCAGCAGCGTCGCAAGGGCGGCGGACAGCAGCCTGTGCTCGTCCTGTGGGGTCTTCGTCCAGGCCGTCACCAGGTACGAGAGCCGGAACCAGCGCGGCGGCCGACGGCGCCGCACCACGACGTCCCGCTCGTCGCGCACGGGGGAGCGGCCGCGCTGCCGTCGCGAGGAGTCCTCCCGGATGTCGTACAAGTAGGCGTTGATCACAGGGGCGTTGCGCCGGGCGGCCCAGTCACGGGTGGGGACGTCGAAGGACACGTCGATGCCGGAACCGGCCAGCGCCCCGCCGCGCAGCAGGCCCTTGAGGACCTCGTCCACCTCATGAATCACGCTTGCGCTCCCGCCTGCCGCCCGCCGGGACCGGCCCCGCGCCGCCCCGCGACCGATCGTGCTCCCCGCCCGCCCCGGGCCGCACGCACGCCGGGGACGACGACGGGGCAGAGTTCCGTGCCTCAAAGTCCCGCCCCCGCCGCCCGGTCGGCCGGCGCCTCACCCGTACTGGACGAGCAGGGGCCGTTCGGTGATCCGCTCGCTGTCCTGGCCGTCGACCTCGCGGACCCGCCCGTCCAGGTACCGGACGGCCTTCGCCCCGCCGCCCACCGGGACGTCCGCCGTGCCGGTCAGCGTCCAGCGGACGCGGGCCCGTCGCGCCGTGCCGTGCTCGTCGGGGATCAGGAACTCGCACTGCCACACGTTCTCGGGCAGGTCGATCTGCACACCGTGCCCGCAGGAGCGCACCCGGGCGTGGGCCAGCCACTGCTGGAGGCGGCCGACGTAGAGCCCGGCCTTCGCGGGCGGCTGCCCCTCGGCCTGGAGGACGACGGGGATCTTGCTGTTGCCCCAGGCGTAGAAGTACATGCGCCGCACCTGGCGCGCGTACAGGCCCGTCAGATAGAAGCGGACGGCGTGGTCGGCCGCCCGGTCCTCCGGCAGCGGGTCGTTCAGGGGCAGGGTCTGCGTGGTGCCCGTGTTCCACAACGGCAGGTGGTAGCCCGCCCGTTGGAAGGTCCGCTCGACGCTCCGGACCGCCTCCAGCATGGTCTCCGGCGGATCCGTGACCCGGTGCTGATAGAGCTTGATGCCGGCCGCGTCGCAGTGCTGATAGCCGCCGAGCTCGGCGAACCGCAGCAGGAACCGGTGCGCCGAGGCCGTCCACAGCTCGGTGACGGAGGGGCAGACGACGGTCGCGTCCCTGTCGTGCTCCCGGATGATGCGGCTCGCGCGGCGCGTCATGTCGACGAGCGTCCGGACGCTGCCGTTGTAGTGGTGCTCGTGGTTGCCCATGACCCACAGTTCGTACGCGTCGATGCGGCCGCCCGCGTGCCGGACCAGCGCCCGTACGAAGGCGTCCCAGTCGTCGAGGTCGTCGGGCGGTGCCGCGCGGGAACCGTCTCCGTACGCGGCCTTGCGGGCTTTCGGGGCGGCCCAGGTCGGGGTGGCTCCGAAGACGAACAGGGTCGGCAGCCCCGCCCGTTCGGCGCCGCCGAGCAGCCGGTCGAGCGTGGACCAGTCGAACTCCCCGCGCCGGGGCTGGAGTTGGGCCCAGCGCGTCTCGCTGTCCCACAGTCGCACCGCACCCACCCGGAACGCGGGCATGGCCCCGCTGAAGCTGTTCATGGTCACACCGAACAGCGCCGGATCGACGGGGAGCGGCGCCTGGGACCAGCTCGTCGCCCCGGCGGGCACCGGTACGTCCGGGGGCGCGCTCGTGTCCGGCGTGCTGGCGACGGCCGTGCCCAGGACGACGATCGCCATGAGGAGGGCGAGGACGAGGTGCCGGTCGGGTGGGCGGCGGCGCGGGGGGTGGTCGGGGCGGGGAGGCGGTCTTGTGCCGGGAGCTGGAGCTGGAGCCGGAGTTGGAGCCGTGGTCGTGGCCGCAGTTGGACCGGGCTCGGTCTCTCGCGCCCCGCCCGTCGCCGATCTCCAGTACCGCAGCAGTTCGTTCAACTCGTCGGGACAGGCCCCGCATTCGGTGGCTATGCGGACGAGGAGTCCGTAGTCGCGCGGCACCGCCTTCCCGCTGCAGTACCGGTGCAGGGCGGAGCTGCTGGTGAAGACGCGCCGCCCCAACTCCTGGTAGCTCAGCCCGCTGCGCTGTTTCAGTCCCGTCAGCGCACCGGCCAGTTCCCGGCATTCCCGTGCCTGTGCCAAGTCCCCCACCCCCGTGACGGCCTTTCAGCTCGCGCCCAGCATCCCACGCCTGTCCCAACCCGAGGGAGACATGGCAGGTCAACGGCGTGGCGGGCGTCCCCGGGCGAGCGGGGACGCGGCTGCGCTGGCCGGGTGGCGGCGGGCGGCGGCACAGTCGGTCCCGTCGTCGCCGGGAAGGCCGGTGGCGGTCGCGGACGGATTCGGGGGAAGAGCTGTGCCTTCAAGGACTTCGAGCGCTTCAAGCACGTCGCGTACTCAAGGGACTTCGCGTACTCCACGGAACTCGCGCACTCCACGGGCTCCACGGGCAAAGGGCCGAGCGGCCACGAAGTTCGTGCTGCCGGTGCTGATCGCGACGAGCGCGGCGGTACTCACGCCGGGCAGCGCGGCGTCGGCGACAGGCGGCGACGCGTCGGCGGCCAGGTACGGCGAGGTCGTGAACCGCACCAACAAGGAGATGGAGTTCGCGTCGTTCAGCGGCAACGGTCGCGTGCATCGGTGCGATGTCTGGAACAACACGGTCGACGCGCGCCGTGCGAACTTCGAGAACCTCAAGTGCAGGCAGCAGCGCCTGGACCCCGGTCAGGACGCCGGTGGTCCGAACGACGGCGGGGACGTCGACGGCTTCACCTTCGAGCGGAACGCGTACTCCCTCCACATGATGCTTCCGCTGCCCACGGTGCCGCCGGTGATCGTGTCCAAGGGGACGAAGAAGAAGGGCGTCTGGACCAAGATCACGGACTTCGACGACGCCTCCTGCTCGGGAACCGGGAGCAAGCCGGCGTGTCTCGTCACGATCGGCTGACGGCGAGGTCCCCGGCGCCGAGGGGTCGCCGGGGGCCCTCGTCCCGTCCCGCACGCGCACGTGTCCCGCTGGGCCTCGCCGCCGCCGTACTCCTCGTCGTACCGCTTGCCGCATGCGGCCCCGGGGCCGACGCGCCCGCCACGACGGCAGGCCACGACGCGGCGCCGCGCCGCCTGAGCGACACCGAGCGGTACCGCCTGGCCCACGCGGAGCAGGCCCTCATCGCGGCCTGCATGACCGGGCGCGGCCAGGACTACCGGGTGTGGCTGCCCCTGTCGGTGGCGGAGAGCCGTCCCGTCGGGCCGGTACTGGACGATCCGCGCTGGGCCCGCGAGCACGGCTACGGCAGCAGGATCGAGGCGAAGGCCGCCAAGGCCAAGCGCGAGAACCCCAACCTGGTCCACCTCAAGTCCCTGACGGGCGCGCGCCGCACCGCCTACCTCGACGCCCTGACCGGCGGGCCCGACGCGCCCGAGATGAAGGTGACCCTGCCGACCGGCGCCACGATCAGCAAGAAGCTGGGCGGCTGCACGGCGTACGCCGAGAAGCGTCTCTACGGCGACCACCGGACGTGGTTCACGGCCGAGAAGACCACCACCAACCTGACGCCCCTGTACGCCTCGAAGCTCACGCGCGCCCCCGCCTACCGGGCCGCGGTCGCCTCCTGGTCGCGCTGCGTGCGCACCCACGGCTACACCCTCGCCTCCCCGGCGGCGGCCCGCGATCGGCTGCGCACGCGGATCCCGAAGCTGCCCGCCGACGCCCGCTTCGCCGCCGAGGTCCGGCTCGCGGTGACGGAGGCCCGCTGCGCCCGCGAGACCCGACTGCGCCAGATCGCCCAACGGACCGAGGACACCCTGCGCGCCGCGCTCCCGACGAGGATCCAGCGCGAGATCCGCACTCACAGCCGCCTGCAACGAGCGGCCCTGGACCGCGCCCGGGACATCGTCGGCACGTCGTGACCGCCCCCCCCGGACGCCACCCGCACACCACAAGAAACCCACACCCCAGAACCCGCACCACAAGAAGCCCACACCACAAGAAGCCCACACCACAAAGGAGCAGAACCGCCATGCGCCGAACAGGAACCCGAACAGCCGCCGTCACACTGGGAATAGCGGCCCTCGCCGTCATGGTCCCGACGACCACCGCCCACGCGGGACCCAACTGCAACGGCATCTACCTGGACAACCCGACGGACGGCAACGTCCGCGCCTTCGACGCCAAGGACTGCTACGGCGGCATGATCGCGGAAGACACCGACAACGACGTGAACTGGGACAAGAGCGGTGACGTCTACAACGCCAACGACCGCGCCGGTTCCGTCATGAACAACGGCTTCCCCGACACCTACGACATCGTCGCCTTCTACGAGCACTCCGACTACAAGGGCGGCTACGCCTGCCTCACCCGCGGCGAGAAGTACGCCGACGACCTGGACCAGCCCTCGGACGTCTACACCAACGGCGTGCGCATCAACAACACCATCAGCTCCCACCGGTGGGTGTTCGACTGCCACTGGATGGTGAGCTGACACCCGCACCAGCCGCCGCGTGAAGCGCCGTCCACCTCCCCGAACGGTCTTTGCCGTTCGCCGAGTTGGGCGGCGACGCGACGTCGTGTGCTCCCGTGCGCTCCCCGGTCGGTCTTGATCGCCTCCGTGACTCAGGGTGAAGTGGCACCAGATCTGAGCCGAGCGCCGAGAGGAACGGGACGGGTCCATGGCCACGAACAAGCGCAGCCCCCAGTCCGCCCCCCGCTGGGAGCGGGCCGTCGTCGTCGGTGGGGGGTACGCCGGTCTTGTCACCGCGCGGGTTCTCGCCGATCACTTCGGCGAAGTGGTGGTCCTGGAGCGTGACCCGGTGCGGCCGGACACGGGGGTGCACCCGCACATTCCGCAGGGGTATCACGCGCACGCGCTGCTCGCGAAGGGCGGTGAGGCGCTGGAGGGGCTGTTCCCCGGGCTGCGGGCAGAGTTGGCGGACATCGGGGCGCCCGTCTTCGACTACGGCGAGCGGATCAGCTTCCTGTTGCCGACCGGTTTCGCGCCGCGTGAGCCGGTCGGTGTGTCCATCCAGACGTTCACGCGCGACGAGCTCGAACGGCGGTTGCGGCAGCGGGTGTCGGCGCTCGGGCCGGTGCGTCTGCTCGCGGCCACCCACTGCGAGACGGTGACGGGGAGCGCACCCGGCCGCCTGGACCGGGTGCGCTACCGCACGGCGGGTTCCGGCGAGTCCGTCGAGGTCACCGCCGACCTGGTCGTGGACGCGTCGGGCCGCGCCACGTCCATCGACCGCTGGCTCACCGACGCGCACCTGCCGGTGTCCGGCAAGACCGTCATCAAGGCGAAGATCACCTATACGTCCGCGTGCTACCAACGCCCGCCGCGGGACCGCGAGGACGGCCCGGACTTCGACGTCGCGTACCAGATGGCCTTCGCGCCCGGCGTCCCGCGCGGCGGGGTGGTCCTCGCCGTGGAGCACCACCGCTGGATGTGCTCGCTGTTCGGCTTCGACCAGCACGTGCCGCCCACCGACGACGAGGGCTACCTGGACTTCGCCCAGACCCTCGACAACCCGCGCCTCGCCGAACAGATCAAGCGCGGCACCCGGCAGGGCGAGATCCACCGCTACACCAACCCCGGCAACGAGTGGCGGCTGCACCACAAGAACCCCCGCTGGCCCGAGCGCCTGATCGCGGTCGGCGACGCGGTCTGCGTGTTCAACCCCGTGTACGGACAGGGTCTCACCGTCGGCGCGCTCGAAGCGGACCTGCTCGGCCGCCTGCTGGCCCGCCGCCGGGGCGGCGCGTCCGGCCTCGACGGCCTCAGCCGCGCCTACCAGCGCGGCGCGGCCCGCCTGATCAAGGTCCCGTGGACCATGGCCACCAGCTCCGACCTGATGTGGGCCCCCGGCGACCAGCCACTTCCCGCCCGTTTCGCCCACTGGTACAACGAGCACGTCTTCGCGCTCGCCGTGGGCGACCCGGATGTCTGGGCCCGGTTCGTCCGCGTACTGAACATGTCGGCCCCGCCCACGCTGCTGTTCCACCCGGCCGTGCTCGCCAAGGTGGTACGCCGCGCGCTCACCCGCCGCACGCGCTGAACCACGCCGAACCAGGCAGTCGGCCCTGGCGAGAAATCGATCATGAAATGATCATCGACGGCTCGTCAGATGTATACCTTTGCCGTGACTTTCCGTAATTTCCTCCCCCTGACCTGCGCCGCGACCGCCCTGGCCGCGGCGCTCTGCGCCTCCCCGGCCGTCGCCGCGGAGCCGTCGGCGCCCCGTGCGTCCGAGCCCCGCACGGCCGCCGCCGCGCCCGCCGAGAACACACTGTGCGTCTACAGCACCGAGATCACCGACAAGACCACCGGCGGCTACGTCTGGGACGTCGGCACCCGCGCCCACGCGCTCTGGAAGTCCGAGGACTTCCAGACCAAGTACGGCCGCCTCTCCTACGGCGAGCAGACGAACAAGCTCCTGTACGAACTCAACGTGAGCCAGCACGTCTTCGGCCACAGCTGGCTGGTCCACTTCAATTCCGGCGGCGCCTTCCAGCGGCAGCTCGCCGGGGGCGGCACGGCCCGCTACGACACGTACTCCTTCCAGCCCGAGGACCCCGACGGCCGCAACGGCGACGGCAGCCCGGTGGACGGCATGTCCGTGAACTACACCGGCTACGACATCAACGCGCCCGGCAAGCCCCTGGTCGAGTGGGACCGGCCGAGCCGCAAGCAGGACCGCGACGGCGCGTACGCGCCCCGGGCGGCCCGCTGCAAGACGCTCAGCGCCACCCAGCAGGCCGCGTTCGACCGGGAGATCGCGCGGCGTGAGCAGGCCGACGAGAAGTACACGCTCCTGCCGAGCTGGAAGTACCTGCTGACCGGCGGCTGGGCGGGCACACCCGCCCGTAACTGCACGACCTTCGCCCTGCAGGTCTGGGACGCCGCGATGGTGGGCTCCCCGTCCGAGCGCATCGACCCGACGCTCCCCCTGCCCGCCGCCGACCTCAACCGGCGCGGCGCGGAGATAGCCGCCGACCTCACCCAGAGCGAGTACTCGGCGTGGATCCCGGCCCTCGCAGGCAAGTGGATCCACGAGAAGAACGGCAACCGGGACGAGAACGACGAGGTGCCGCGCTTCGCGGACGACCACCTCGCACCGGCGGCCGCCCCCGCCGGGGTCGGCGGCTAGGCCGGGGCCGACGGCGCGACCCGCGATCGGCGCCGAGCCGTGACTTGTCGATTATCGATATGGCCCGCTACGGTGGCCATATCGAAAATCGATAGGGAGGAATGCGGTGAACACGCGACTCACGAGGACCCTGGCCTCGGTGACCCTGCTGCTCGCGGTGCTCAGTGGGCTCGGCTTCATCGGCATGGCGATCACGCACCTGGCCGACGACGGCGCGGTCTGCGTGGAGACGGGCTTCTGGCGCAACACCGAGGTGGCGCCGGGCTCCATTTCGGTCGAGAAGGGTGTGGAGGCGACCGGCAGCGGCACCCGCCTCTGCCAGGACAGTCCCTCCGTGGGGCAGCGCGCCGCCGACCTCGGGGGCCAGTTGCCCTGGCTGCTCTTCGGCGCCGTCGCGCTGCTGCTCTTCTCCCGGCTCCTCGATGCCGTCGTGGAGAAGGGGCCGTTCACCGATACGGTGGCCCGGCGGCTCTCCACGCTCGGCTGGGTCGTCGCCGCGGGCGCCCCCGTCGCGAGTCTCGTCGTCGGCTGGTCGCACTCCTGGCTCGTCGGGAGCATGGCGCCGATCGTGGGTTCCGGGCCCGAGATGTCCGGGTCCCTCGGACTCGTCCTCGCCGGCCTCGCCGCACTCGTGATGGGCAAGATCATGCGGGAGGGCGTACGGATGCGAGAGGACCTCGAAGGGACCATCTGATGGCCGAGGAGGAACTCCACGCGATCCGCATCCACCTGGACCGGATCCTCGCCGAGCGCGGCATGACCCTGACCGAGCTGTCCGCGCAGGTCGGCATCACCGTCGTCAATCTGTCGGTGCTCAAGAACGGCCGGGCCAAGGCCATCCGCTTCTCGACCCTGTCGCGGATCTGCGAGGTCCTGCGGTGCCAGCCGGGGGACCTGATCACCCACGACCCGGACGAGCCGCTGCCCTGAGTCGGCTCGTCCGGGCGGGGGCCCCGTACCGCAGTGGTGTGTGGGAAGCCCTGGCGCGGGCTCAGGATGCGACGCGTTCCCCGGACGGCTCGGCGACCACGATCTGGATGTGGCTCGGGGCGTACTTGCGGGACTTGGCGACCATCTTGGCCAGGTCGAGCTTCTGCCGCTGGACGGCCACGTACATCGGCGCCGGAACGGCCGGGTGGGCCGGGGGGACCTCCGCCCCGGCGGGCAGCCGCGCGCCGTCCCGCAGCCGTACGCCGATCAGCGCTTCCTCGCTGTTCGGGGGCGTGGCCACGACGAACTGGGTGACGTCGTTCCAGGGCAGCAGCACATTGCCGACCCGCACTCCGGCGGCGTCGAACTGGAACAGGATCCGCTTGGAGTCGAACCAGGACGAGATGAACGGGATCGCGGCGACGATCACCACACCGCCCTTCATGTCGAGCGCCCAGCCGAGAAGCACGGCGAGGAGCACGACCCCCGCGATGGCGCCCCACAGACCGGCCAGGTCCTGGGGCGAGAACGGGCGCGTGACCTTGTAGCGCTCCCACCGCCCGCGGCGTGCCGGCTGATTCGGATTCGACATCGGGGTCCCCCTGAAGTGATGGTGCCGTGCGTCGACGTACTGGACCCCGGGCCGGTGGCCCGAAGATCACAGTCGGGGACCTTAGTGACGTACGGGCGGGCTGGCTTGGACAAATATGACCTGCGCGGCACGGGCCCTGAAGGAGACGGCCGCAAGCCCTAGAGCGGGACGGCGCCCTCCGCCGGGCGGGCGGCGGCCATCTCGCCGGGGGTGATGTCGGCGAGGGCGCGGAACTCACGGTTCAGATGGGCCTGGTCGTAGAAACCGCAGGTGGCGGCCACGTCGTTGAGGTCGCCTTCCGTGCTGGCTAGCAACCCCATGGCCCGGTGGAAGCGGAGCACGCGGGCGGCCGTCTTCGGTGTCAGACCGATCTGCTGGGTGAAGCGGCGGACCAAGTAGCTGTGGCTCCAGCCCACTTCGGCGGTGATACGGGCGATCGGCACGGCCCCGCCCGAACGGGAGAGCAGCCGCCAGGCGTGGCCCACCTCGGGCGCGGGTTCAGGGCCGCGCCCGAGGCGGGCCAGTAACGCGGCGTCGAGCAGGTCGAACCGGGCTCCCCAGCCGCTGGTGGCCGCGAGCCGCTCCACGAGCTCTCCGGCGCGGGGGCCGAGGACGTGCGGGAGCTCGACCACCTGGTTGGTCAACTCCCGCATCGGCATGGCGAAAAGCCGGTAGGCCCCGAGCGGCGTCAGTTCGAGCCGGATCGCCTCCTGGCCGCCGGGGTGGTCAAGGACCCGGGGCCCGTCTTCCAGTCCCGCGACCAGCGACCCCACCACGTGCTCGGCGGGGCCCGTGGGCCGCAGCCGCCGGACCTGGGCGAACGGCGCCCCCAGGCTGATCACCACGGCGGCGCGGCCCGTGGGGACGAGCCGGACCCGGAAGGGCGAGACCGTCGCCTCCCAGTACCCGGCGTAGCTGTGCAGATAGGGGCGCAGACCGGGCGGCCAGGGCCGGGTCACGCGCCACCGGCCGCCGCCCACGGGCGTCATCTCGACGCCCCGGCCGACAGCACTCCCGATCCCGCGCCCTGGCATGCCCGTTCCCTCCCCGCGCGTCAGCGGACCGCGAGGACGCGGAACTCGTGCCCCTCCGGGTCGGCCAGGCACCGCCACGGGACATAGCCCCGGCCGAGGTCGATGTCGCGGGCGCCGAGGGCGTGCAGCCGGGCGACCTCCGCGTCCTGGTCATCCCCGGAGTACGGCAGCAGGTCGAGGCGGAGGCGGTCCGGCACGGTGTGCCCGTCGGTCGAGCGGAGGAACTCCAGATACGGGCCGACCCCCTCGGCGGAGCGCAGCGACGCGTGCTCGTCGGTCACCTCGTGCACGGTCCAGTCGATCGCCTCGCCCCAGAACCGGTCCATGGCCCGCGGGTCCGCGCAGTCGACGACCACGGCGGCGATCGGTCCCGTGTCCCGGTAGATCTCCCGGGGTTCGAGGACGCAGAACTCATTGCCCTCCGGGTCGGCGAGGACCGTCCACGGCACATCGCCCTGACCCACGTCGACGGGCGTCGCACCGAGCGCCTTCAGGTGCGCGACCAGTTCCTCCTGATGGGTCGCGGAGGTGCTGGCGAGGTCGATGTGGAGGCGGTTCTTCGTCGCCGTCCTGGGCTCCGGTACGGCCACGACGTCGATGCGGACGGCGGTCGCGTCCGGCCACACGAAGTCCCCGCCGGGCGCGACGCCGGTCACCCCGGGAGCCTCGCTGGAGACGCCCCAGCCGAGCGCCTCCGCCCAGAACCGTCCGACCGCCGAGTCGTCGAGGGCCTTGAAGTTCACCTGCACGGGTCGCAGTGCCATGAACACGACTCTATGCCGTCCCGGCCCGCGCCCACCGGGTGGTCCGGTCGGCGAAGGCGCGGGGTCCACGAGCAGTTCGGCGACGGCATCATCTCCGCGATCAACTTCAAGCTGGACGTGCGGAAGGTCGCCGACCCCAGCCCTGCGCCACGATCGTCGATCACACCAATCCGCCGTGCCGTCGGTGACGAATCACTGGTGCGAAGCACTAGTGCCGGAGGTTCACCGCGTGAAGGAAGTCGTGCACATCGGAGCCCGGGTGACACCGGGCCCCGACCTCCAAGAGCTGGTCGCCCGGGTCGCCCGTGGCGAGCAGGAGGCGTTCGCCGGTGTCTACGACGTCGCGGCGGGCCCCGTCCTCGGCGTCGTACGCGGCGTCCTGCGTGATCACGCCCAGTCCGAGGAGGTCACCCAGGAAGTCCTGGTGGAGGTCTGGCGCACCGCGCCCCGCTACAGACCCGACCGGGGCACGGCCATGAACTGGATCCTCACCCTCGCCCACCGTCGCGCGGTGGACCGCGTCCGCTCCGTGGAAGCCTCGTCCGCCCGTGAACACAAGGCCGCCCTCTTGGCACACACCCCGGAGTTCGACGAGGTCACCGAGCAGGTCGAGGCCCGCCTGGAACGCGAACAGGTGCGCAGATGTCTGCGCACCCTGACCGAACTGCAGCGCCAGTCCGTCACCCTCGCCTACTACCGCGGCTTGACCTACCGGCAGGTGGCCGAACTCCTCGCCCTGCCCCTGGGCACCGTCAAGACCCGGCTGCGCGACGGCCTCATCCGGTTGCGCGACTGCCTGGGAGTGAGCGCATGACCATCGCCGACGACCCGCACACGCTGACCGGCGCCTACGCCACAGACGCGCTGGACGACGACGAACGCGCGCAGGCCGAGGAGCACTTCGCGCACTGCGACGCGTGTGCCCAGGAGGTGCGCGAGCTGTCCGAGGCCGCCACGCGCCTGGGACTCGCGGTCGCCGCGATGCCCCGCCGGGGGATGAGGGACGAGGTGCTCCGTCGTATCGCCACCGTCCGGCAGGACGTTCCGCGCGCCGAACCGGACGCCGGTCCCGACCGGACACCGCACCGGACCCGATGGGCACCTCGATGGGCGCTCGCCGCCTGTGTCGCCGCGGCCGCTGCCCTCGGCGGCGTCGCCCTCTGGCAGCATCAGCAGGCCCAGGACGCCCGCGAAGAAGCCCGGCAGGCCCAGGAGCAGGCCCAGGAACGGTCGCAGGAGCTCGCGGCGGTGCTCGCCGCCCCGGATGCCAAGTCCCGCACCAGCAGGTTCGCCGACGGAGCCAGCGGCGCCGTCGTGGTGTCGGCCAGTCGCAACCGGGCCGCCTTCATCGCGGCCGGTCTGCCCGAGCCTCCGCGGGGCAAGGTCTACCAACTGTGGTTCAGCGACAACGGGTCCATGCGCCCGGCCGGTCTCATGGACCCCGGCCAGGACGACGCGGCGATGCTGATGGACGGGCCGGTCGACCGGGCCACCGGCATGGGGATCACGCTGGAGCCCGCCGGAGGGTCGGCGCGGCCCACCACCGAGCCGGTGGCGCTCATGAGCCTTCCCACCTGAGCGGACGGCCTTCCCGTTCTCCCGCCGCCTCCCTCTGCCGACGGCCTTCCCGTTCTCCCCCTTTCGAGTGGCGGACCAATCCGTGAGCCCACCGGCACCGGATTCCCCACGTGAGATCAGAGCGAAGGGTGTTGCGGCGACCAGTGGACTGGTGGCGGGCGCCGGCGGGTGCCGCGAGCGGACTGCTGGCCGGCTTCGCCGCTCTCGCCGTCGCCGAGCTGGTGTCCGCCACGGTACGGCCGGAGGCGGGCCCTGTGGTGGCGGTCGGCGGGGCGGCGATCGACCGCACGCCCGCGTCGGTCAAGGACTGGGCGATCAAGGAGTTCGGCACCAACGACAAACTCGTCCTGCAGTTGGGCATCCTCGCGGTGCTCGCCCTGCTGGCCATGGCGCTGGGGTTGGTCGCCCTGCGACGACGCCTCGTCGGGGCGGCGGGGGTGCTGGTCTTCGGGCTGATCGGCGCGCTGGCCGCGACCGGTCGGCCCGACTCGACCGGGTTCCGCGACGCCTTCCCGTCGTTGGCGGGGGCGGTCGCCGGGGCGGGTCTGCTGTACGGGCTCAGCGGCCGCCTGGCCACCGCCTCCGCCCCCGGCGGCGACCGGGCCGAGGCCCCGTCGGAGTCCGGGGACGCGCCGAGCGCGGAGCGGCCCGCGACCGGCGAGTGGGACCGGCGTGGATTCGTCATCGCGGCCACGGTCGCCGCGGCCGCTTCGGCGGGGGTCGGGGCACTCGGCAGGTCGTTCAACGCCTCTCGCGGCAAGGCGGCCATCGCCTCCCGCGCAGCCGTCGAGCTGCCCTCCCCGGCCTCGCCCGCCCGCGCCGTGCCCAGGGGCGCTCAGGTGCGCGTGCCGGGAGTCAGCTCCTTCACCACGTCCAACAAGGACTTCTACCGAGTGGACACCGCACTGGTGGTGCCCAAGGTGAACGCCGACACCTGGCGTCTGAGCATCCACGGCAAGGGCGTCACGCGCGAGACGACCGTGTCCTTCGCGGACCTGCTGGGGCGTGAGCTGATCGAACGGGACATCACGCTGACCTGCGTGTCGAACGAGGTCGGCGGCCCTTACGTGGGCAACGCCCGCTGGATCGGGGTCCGGCTGGCGGACCTGCTCACCGAGTGCGGCGTCGTGCCCCCGTCCCGGGGCGGCCCCGCGGACCAGTTGGTGGCCCGGTCCGTGGACGGCATGACCATCGGCAGCCCCGTGGACGACGTGATGGACGGGCGCGACGCGATGCTCGCGCTCGGCATGAACGGCCGGCCGCTGCCGTTCGCGCACGGCTTCCCCGTCCGCATGCTCGTGCCGGGCCTGTACGGCTACGTGTCCGCCTGCAAATGGATCGAGGACATCGAGCTGACCACGTTCGACGACTACGACCCGTACTGGGTCAAGCGCGACTGGGCCCGCAAGGCACCCATCAAGACCCAGTCCCGGATCGACACCCCCCGACCGTTCGCCAGGCCCAAGGCGGGCACGGTGATGGTCGCCGGGGTGGCCTGGGCGCAGCACCGTGGCATCGACAAGGTCGAGGTGCGCGTCGACGACGGCCCCTGGCGGCCGGCCGACCTGGCCGCGGAGGACACCAGGGACACCTGGCGCCAGTGGTCCTTCCCCTGGGCCGCCACCCCCGGCGGCCACACCCTCACCGTGCGGGCGACCGACCGTGCGGGCGCGATCCAGACCGCTCGGCGGACCCGCACGATCCCCGACGGGGCGAGCGGTCGGCACTCGGTGGTGGTCACCGTCGACTGAACCGGACTCTCTGCCCGAACACTTCCTGCCCCCCACGCGCAGCCCAACTGCTGCGCCCGTCTCCCCAGGAGAAGAAATGAACACCGCATCCCGCCGTCTCAGCCGCACCGCCGTCGCGATCGCCTCGGTCGCCATGCTCCCGCTGGCCCTGACGGCCTGCTCCGACGACAGCAAGGACAGCGCCTCGTCCGACAGCTCCAAGTCCTCGGCCGCCAAGGACGAGACCACCGCGAGCCCCTCCGAGGACACCGGCAGCATGACGGAGCCGTTCGGCCCCGGCTGTGCGTCCGTGCCCAAGGACGGCAAGGGCAGTTTCGACGGCATGGCCAAGGACCCCGTCGCCACCGCAGCCTCCAACAACCCGGCCCTGTCCACGCTGGTCACCGCCGTGAAGAAGGCCGGTCTGGTGGACACGCTCAACAACGCCGAGAACATCACCGTCTTCGCGCCGACGAACGACGCGTTCGCCAAGATTCCCAAGGCGGACCTGGACAAGGTCCTCGCGGACAAGGCCCAGCTCACGAAGATCCTCACCTACCACGTGGTCGGCAAGCAGCTCGCGCCCAAGGACCTGGAGAGCGGCTCCTACGCGACGCTGGAGAAGTCCAAGCTCACGACATCCGGTTCCGGGGAGTCGTACAAGGTGAACGACTCGGCCGAAGTCGTCTGCGGCAACGTCAAGACCGCCAACGCGAACGTCTACATCATCGACACGGTCCTGATGCCCAAGAAGTGACACCGAGATGCCCAAGAGCTGACACCGAGCGCCCCGTGCTCCTTCGTCCGGCCGGATCACCGACCACGACGGCTCTGATCACAGTCAGTGACGATCGCGTCATCCGGCCAGTCTCAGAAGGTCCATGACGAACGGAGCGCCCTCTTGACGGACCGGTCGTACGCTCCTTCGCCGGAGCGTACGACCGGTCCGGCTCGTGGTCGACCGTGTGTTCCGCGGTGCGAGCCGACCGGCGCCGCCCCCGCTGTACGGACGGCCGCATCCTGCGTTGAGCGCGACATAAGACCAGGTCAACCTGGGTATGTCCGCGTCCGTCGAGGGTGGCGGCCCGGTTCCGCATGCGCGAGGGCGCGGGGCTGGGAGCGTCCGGGGCCCGGCAGCTCACCGGCTGTGTGCGGAGCCTTACGGGGCCCGTCACAGATGGCTACTCCCGCCTGCCGCGTGGCCGAAACTTGTGTCTGGGCAACCGAGCAATCTTGGGATTCTCTGGTCATGCGCCTCTCCAGGCACTTAAGTACCTGTCAGACATCCACTACCGGCCAAGAAAACAACCACCGGCTGGGTCACGCACCAGCGGCCGCACCACCCAGCTCGTCGGCCCGCACCGCTGTTCCCGCGTGACCGCGCCACCCCGTCCCGACTGCCCCGAGGGTCCTTCAGCCTATGGCCGCCAGTACACACCGGTCGGTGTCGTGCGCACACCGACCGGCGAGCCGTAGCGCTCATGGCAGCGGCCCGCAGGCGGCCCGCCGAGGGGTGCGCTGATGGCGAGTTCGAACCCGGCGGGCCGGGACACGGACCTCTACGCCGCGGTGCAGGACATCCAGGCGGGTTACTGGATGCAGATGCGGCAGGTGCTCGCCCGGACGGGCAACTGGCCGCAGTGGACGTCCCGCACCCAGGTCCTCGGGGTGGTCGCAGCTCAGACCAACGTGGTGGAGCTGTGGCTGAAGGAGGAACCGGGGAGCCTCGCCGCCCGGGTGATGTACGCCAGGGTCGCCACCGAACGCGTGCTGCAAGCCCACCGCAGGCACTGGGCGCAGGGCTCCCAGCAGGCACGGGACCTGGAGAAACTGGCGGACCGGGCCCGGCAGGCGTGCCACCAGGCGAGCGAGGGGAACCCCCACGACGCGGTGCCCTGGATCTGCCGCCTGGCCCTGGCCGAAATCGACACGAGCGACCGCTACCCCGAGCACGACACGGCTCCGCCGCCGCACGAGTACCTGCTGCCCCGCGGGCCCTGGGGCCTGTTGGGGGAGGTGCACCGGCGGGATCCGTTCAACCGCGAGGCGTGGCACCGCATGTCCCAGGCGCTCCAGGCCCGCCCGGGTCCGGCGGGCCGCCAGGCGGTCGCGACGGACTTCGCCCGCTGGGCGGTCTCCTTCGCGCCGCCCGACTCGCCCCTGCTCCTGCTGCCTCTCCACGCCCGTGTGCAGGAGTTCCGGGAGCGCCGCGAACGCGGCACCGAAGTCACGCTGAACCTGCTGTGGACCAGGGAGGACACCACCCGAGCCGTCACGAACGCATTCGAGGGCTGGTTCCGGAAGTGCGATCCGGCCACCAGTTCCCAACTGGATCTCAACTACCTCGCGTACGCCCTGACGAGGGGCGGCTTCCCGCAGTGGGCCACCGAAGTCTTCGACGCCATCGGCGACTTCGCCACGCCCGCGCCCTGGCAGTACGACGCCCGGCACCCCAAGGACCAGTGGCGGAGGGCATTCGAGGAGGACCGCGACGCCTGTCTGAGATCCCACCCGAGGCGTACGGGAGAACACCCCTGACCGCCTACCCGTCCCCATGGGCGGGCGCCGCCACACCCCCTCGGCGGCCCGGCAGCCACCCCGCCCGCACCCCCTTCTTCCAGCTTTCCCCCGCGGAGAACCCATGACTTCGGTAAGAGCACCGCGCCAGCAGCCGAACCCGGTCGACGACGACGGGGAGGACGCACGCATCCTCCAATCGCTGGGCTACACCCAGCAACTGCACCGTCGGATGGGGGCCTTCGGCAACTTCTCGGCCTCCCTGTCGGTCATCTCGATCATGTCGGGGACCCTGCTGCTCTTCGGCTTCGGCCTGAACTCGGGCGGCCCCGCGGTGATCACCTGGGGGTGGCTCGCCATCGGGCCGCTGGTGCTGTGCCTGGCCGCGGCCCTGGCCGAGATAACCTCCCGCTACCCCACCAGCGGCGGCCTGTACTACATGGCCCGCCAGCTCGGCGGCGAGCGGTGGAGCTGGTACACCGGCTGGCTCAACCTCCTGGGCCTGCTCGGCGGAATCGCCGCCCAGGACTACGGCATCGCGACGTTCACCGCCGCGTGGATGAACCTGCAGTTCGACTACACGCCGACCCCGGAATCCCTGCTCGTCCTGTACGCGATCATCCTCGCGCTGCACGCGGTCCTGAACCTCTTCGGCACCCGGCTGATGAACATCCTGACGTCCGTGAGCGCGTGGTGGCACCTGGCAGGGGCCGTCGTCATCATCGGCTCCCTGGCGTTCGTGCCCTCCGACCACCAGTCGGCCGGCTTCGTCTTCACCGAGTTCACCAACAACACCGGCTGGGGCGCCCCGGTGTACGTGATCCTCCTCGGCATGCTGCTGCCGGTCTTCGCCCTGGCCGGCTACGACACCTCGGCCCACCTCAGCGAAGAGACCAACCACGCCTCCGTCGCCGCGGCCCGCGGCATCTTCCGCTCGGTGGCCGTGTCCTGGATCGCCGGCGGCATCCTCCTGACCACGCTGCTGTTCGCCATCCAGAGCTACACCACGACCCTGGACAGCCCGACCGGCGTACCGGTGGCGCAGATCCTGCTGGACGCGCTGGGCATGGCCGCTGCCAAGGCGCTGCTCCTGGTGATCATCGTGGCCCAGTTCCTGTGCGGCTACACCGTGACCGCCAGCGCCAGCCGGATGATCTACGCCTTCGCCCGGGACGGCGCCCTGCCCGGATCGGCGCGCTGGAAGAAGGTCAGCCCCCGCACCGCCATCCCCGCCAACGCGGTCTGGCTCGCGGTCGCCGTGGCGTTCGTGCTCGCGCTGCCGTCCTTGTACTCCTCGACGGCGTTCTCGGCGGTGACCGCCATCTCGGCCGTGGGATTCACCTCGGCCTACGCCATCCCGGTGCTGCTGCGACTGCTCCACCGCGACCGGTTCACCCCGGGGCCCTGGAACCTGGGCCGCTGGAGCCGGCCGATCGGCTGGGTGGCGGTGCTGTGGGCGGCCGCGGTCACGGTGCTCTTCCTGCTGCCGCAGAGCTACCCGATCACCGCGGACACCTTCAACTACACCCCCGTCGCCGTGGTGGTGGCCTTCCTCATCGCCGCCGTGTGGCGACGCTTCGGACGCGACTCCTACCACGTGCCCCGCTCCGGTTCCCCCACCGAGGACAAGCAGTTCGAGGGCATCATCTGATGGTGGCGACACCGGGTGCCGCACCCTCGGCACCCTCAGCGAACCCAACGACCCATGGGAGTACGGTGACTGGCCTCACGGAGTCCATCGAATCGGCACGGCAACTCGCCGTGGCCTGGCGTGCCATGGTGCTCGACCGCGCCGCGGACGCGGACGTGCGCGACCTCCCCGGCATCGCCGTCCGCTGGGCCGACAGCCCCTTCGCGTTCTGGAACTGCGTCACCCTGACCGAGTCCGGAGTCGGAGCCGAACTCGCCGCGCGACGCCTGGGCGAGGCGGCCGACATCATGCGCGCCAAGAAGCACCCGGGCTACCTGTGGCTCTTCGAGGACCTCTTCGACGAGGAGGCGCGCGCCGCACGGGTCACGGCAGCCGAACAGGCCGGCCTGCAGTACGCCTTCCCCGGCACGGGCATGGCCGGAGACCTGCTGCCCGTCCCCGACCCGGTCCACCCCGACCTGACGTTCGTGCGGGTGCGCACCGACGAGCACCTGCGGGCCTACGCGGACCTCCAGTCGCGCGCTTACGGGTTCCCCCTGGAGGAGGGCCGCGGCGGCCTGGTCGGACTCGCGCGCTGGAAGAGCGACATGTACGCCTACCTGGCCATGCGCGGCGACGTCCCGGTGGCGTGCGCCGCGACGGTCGAAGCGGACGGCCGCCTCTTCGTCGCCTTCGTCGCCACCGATCCGCAGTGGCAGCGCAAGGGTTACGGCGAGGCGGTCACGCGCAAGGCGCTGCACGAGGGCGCCCGCGCCACCGGCCTGACCCGCGCCACCCTGCACGCGACCGTCGCCGGGGCCCCCGTGTACCCGCGCATCGGCTTCAAGCCGAACTCGCCCATCCACTTCTACAACCTGAAGGACTGATGACGCGCCACGGGCAGACCGCGGCGTGAACGCCGAGCCCTCCGGCCGTCTCCTGGCGGCGGAACGCACCTGATGTCGGCGATGCCCCCGCTCATGGAGACCACGGAGCCGGGGGCACCAGCCGGAGAGGGCGGTGCGTCGTCGTGGCGGGGGAGGCGGGCATCAGGAAGTCGCGCCTGCTCGCCGACGCCGCCCACCGTGCCGCCGCGCGGGGCATGGCCGTGACCTCCGGATGGGCCACCGAGCTCGACCGCCTCTCCCCGCCGGCCACCCTGGTGAACGCCCTCAGCCAGGACACCAGGCCCGTGCTCGACGAGGCGGACCGGGCGGAACTCGCGGCCCGGACCGCCGTCCCCTACCGGCAGACGGCACTCCTCGCCGAGCGGATCGCCGCTCACGCCCGCACAGGACCGCTGTTGATCGTCCTGGACGACGTGCAGTGGGCCGACGACACCACCGCGCTCCTGGTCCGCACCCTCGTCCCCGCGCTGGCCGTTCGGCCAGGCTGAGCCCGCAGGAGCCCGCCGCGATCGAGGACGTCGCGCGCCGCTCGACGAGTGTGGAGGTCACCGGCCTCTGACGAGGCCTCGGGCCCATGACATCGTCGACCACGTTCACTGTGAGGGGGGAGGCGTCTTGAGAGCGAGACGCCTTGGGGAGGGGGAAAGCACCGATGACCGAAACGGTCCGGGCGGGCGTCGACGACCGGGGGCCCGCCGACCTCAGCGGCCGGGACCACGAACGGGACGCCCTCGACGGGCTCCTGGCGGGAGCCCGGGAGGGCAGGGGCGGCGCCGTGGTGCTCATCGGCGAGGCGGGATCGGGCAAGACGGCACTGCTCGACCGGTGTGCCTCGGCGGTGGCGGGCGGAGCCCTGCTGCTGCGGTGCACGGGTGTCCAGTCGGAGGCGGCGCTGCCGTACGCCGGTCTGCACGTGCTCCTGCGGGGAGCCCTGGACCGGGTCAGGAGCCTGCCGGAGCGTCAGTTGCGGGCGTTGCGCGGGGCGGTCGCCCTGGACGACGTGCCCGCCGGGGACCGCTTCCTGGTCGGGGCCGCGACGCTGGGTCTGCTCGACGAGCTGTCCGAGGAACGTCCGGTCGTGGTCCTGGTCGACGACGCGCAGTGGCTGGACCTGGAGACCGTGGACGCGCTGCTTTTCGCGGCCCGTCGGCTCGGCATGGGGCGGGTGGCCATGGTGTTCGCCGCGCACGAGGACTCGGTGGTCCTCGACGCCGCGCCGGGCCTGCCGGTGCTGCACCTCGGGCCGCTGACCCACGCGGAGGGCGCGGCGCTCCTCGGCGGCCGGGTGCCCGATCTGCACGCCGACGTGAGCAGCCGGATCCTCGGGCTCGCGCAGGGCAATCCGCTCGCCCTGGTCGAGCTCGCGGGGGCTCTGACGGCGGCCCAGCGGGACGGGAGCGAGCCGCTGGACGCGCGGGAGATCGCCGTGCTGCCGGCCTCGTGGCGGGTGCGGCGGATCTTCGACGAGCGGATCCGGGCGCTGCCCGCGCCGACCCGTCTGCTCCTGACGGTCGCCGCGGCGGACGACACCGGTGACGTGGCGCTGGTGGTGGCGGCGGGAGAACGGGTGGGCGCGGTTGCCGGGGACCTCGGCCCCGCGGAGGCGGCGGACCTGGTGCGGGTGTCCGGGCGCCGCCTCGTGTTCCGGCATCCGCTGGCGCGGGCCGCCGCCTACCAGGGGTCGGTCCTCGTCGAGCGGGCGTCCGCGCACCGGGCGCTCGCCGAAGCGGCGCAGGGCGCGGGGGACATGGGCCGCCGGGCCTGGCACCTGGCCGCGGCGACCGTCGGCTACGACGAGGAGGTCGCCGCCGAACTGGAGCGCAGCGCCGAGCTGTTCCGCTCGCGGGGCGGCCGCGCGGCGGTCGCCGCCGCCTACCGGCGGGCCGCACGGCTCACCGAGGACCAGGAGGCCCGGTCGCTGCGCCTCGCCGCCGCCTCGGCCGCCGCGGCCGAGGCCGGACAGGCGGAGCTCGCGGGGACGCTCGCCGACGAGGTGGGGCCGGTGAGCAGCCCGCCCGCGGCCGCGAGGCTCGCCAGCGTCCGGGCGGCGCTCGAACACCGGCAGGGCCGCGCGGAGTCGGCGCGATTGCTGCTCGTCGAGGCGGCTTCCGAGGTGACGTCGTACTGTCCCGCCACGGGGGCGTGGCTGCTGTTCGAGTCGGCCACGATGGCCTGGGACGCGCCGGACCCGGTCGCGGCGGCCCGGGACACCCGGGTGCGGACGGCCGCTCTGGACTTCGGCGACGATCCCGTGCACCGGGGCGCGGCCGGGGTGCTCGACACGCTGGCGGGTGATCCGGTGGGCGGGGCGGCGGCGATACGGGAGTTCGCCGGGTACGTCGTACGGACCCGGCACGAGCGCGGCCTGGCCGACCAGGTGCGACTGCACGGCTGGGACATGCTGCTCGGCGAGTACGGCACGGTGCACGACGAGGCCGTCGCCCTGGAGCGGGAGTGCCGTGCGGAGGGTGCCGTCGGGGTGTTGCCGCGGGTGCTGCTGCGGCTTGCGCGGCTGCGGCTGTTCCTGGGCCGGCACCGGGACGCGTACACGACGGCGGTCGAGGGCCTGGAGATCGCCTGCGACACCGGCCAGCGGCATCTCGCCACGATGCTCAGCGGTGTCCTCGTGGTGCTTGCCGCGCTCGACGGGGAGCCGCCGCGAGAGGACGACGGGCCGGACGGTGCGGACAGTTGGGGCGGTGGGGACAGCGGGGAGCGGCCGGGCGGCGGGCGGGGGTCCGCCGGGCGGGCGGGGCGGGACCTGTACCCCGGTGTCGCGCCGATCCCGATCTGGCTGACCAGGGCGCAGGGCCTGCTCGACCTCGGGCTCGGCCGCTACGACCGGGCGCTGCAACGCTTCGCGGTCCTGACCGGCGGCCCGCACCGGCACCTCATGGTCTCCGTGCACAGCCTGCCCGACCAGGTGGAGGCCGCCGTCCGGACCGACCGGGCCGCCGACGCCGGGCGGGCCGCCGAGCGCTTCACACGCTGGGCCGGGGTCACCGGGACCGCGTGGGCGGGGGCGGTGGAGCTGCGCTGTCGCGCCCTGCTCGCCGCCGACGACGCGGGGGCGGAGGAGTGGTACGAGCGGGCGCTCGCCGCCCACGAGGGGGACGGCCGCCCGTTCGAGGAGGCACGCACCCGGCTCCTGTACGGGGAGTGGCTGCGCCGGGCGAGGCGCAGGGCCGCCGCCAGGGACGCGCTGACCACGGCGCTCGAGTCGTTCGAGCGGATGCCGGCGGCCGCGTGGGCGGACCGGGCCCGCACGGAGCTGCGGGCTGCCGGTGCCACCCCGGCCGCCCCGGCGGCGGGCGCGGACCTCGTGGGCCGACTGACCGCACAGGAACTGCGGGTGGTCCGGCTCGCGGCGACGGGCCTGAGCAACCGGGACATCGGCGCCCGCCTGTTCCTCAGCCCGCGCACGGTCGGCTACCACCTGTCCAACGCCTACCCGAAGCTCGGTGTGACGTCGAGGGCGGCGCTGGGGGCGCTCGACCTGGGCTGAGGTCCACCCGCCCGCGCCGCCTCCGTCAGCCCGGTCACGTACGGACCCACCCCCGTCATGTACGGACCCCGGTACGGCACCCCGGTCATTCGACGGATCCGCAGGCCCGGGCGGGGTTCTTACTGTCTTCCCGTTCGAGGAACATCCACTTGGGAGAGTTCATGAAGGTTCTGGTGCTCGGCGCCACCGGCTACATCGGCTCCGCGGTGGTGTCGCGACTGACACAGGAGGGCCACGACGTGGTGCCCCTGGTCAAGAACGCGGCCGCGCTGCACCCTGACGTGCCGGTGCGGGTCGGCGATCTGACCGACCCGGCGTCGCTGCGCGCGGCCGTGACGGACGACGTGGACGCGGTGGTGCACCTGGCCGCGCCGACCGGCGAAGAGGCGGTGGACGCCGCCGCCCTGGAGGCGCTGCTCGCGCCGCTGCGCGGCACGGGCCGGGCCTTCGTCTACACCAGCGGCGTGTGGGTGCTCGGTGCCACCGGGGACGCCCCGCTGACCGAGGACGCCGACACCGACCCGATCGCGATCGTCGGCTACCGGCCGCGGATCGAGCAGCAGGTCCTTGCCGCCGCCAGGGACGACGTGCGGGCCGCGGTGATCCGCCCCGGCATCGTGTACGGCCGGGACGGCGGCATCCCGGCCCTGATGACCGGTTGGGCCCGGGAGCACGGCGCGGGCCGCTACGTGGGCGCGGTCACGACCCGCTGGCCGATGGTCCACGTCGACGACCTCGCCGAGCTGTACGCCCTCGCGCTGGCCAAGGGCCACGCGGGTGCCCTCCTGCACGGCGTGGCCTGGGAGTCCGTCCCGGCGGCCGCAGTCGCGGCGGCCGCCGACGTCGCTGCGGGCGGTACCGGTCGGGCCGAGCCGTGGTCCCTCGCCGAAGCCGCCGAGGCGGTCGGGGCACCGTTCGCCGAAGCGCTCGCAGTCGACCAGGTGGTGTCGGGTCGGCGCGCCGTCGAGCAGCTCGGCTGGCGTCCGAGCCGCCCGTACGTCCTCACCGAACTCGCCGGAGGCAGCCGTGACTGACACCACCGCCCTCGTCCCCCCGATCTGCCGCACCTGCGGCACCCAGTACGCCGCCGCGCGTCCGGACTGTCCGGTCTGTCTGGACGAGCGGCAGTACGTGGGCCGCGACGGCCAGCAGTGGACGTCGGTGGCCGGGCTGCGCGAGGAGGGACACAGCGGCCGCTTCGAGGAGCAGGGGCCCGATGTGCTCGGCATCGGCGTCACCCCGCAGTTCGCCATCGGCCAGCGGGCCCTGCTCCTTCGCACCGCCGCCGGGAACGTGCTGTGGGACTGCGTGCCGTACCTCGACGACGCGATGGTGCGGGCCGTCGAGGAGCTCGGCGGCATCGACCACATCGCGATCAGCCACCCGCACTTCTACTCCTCGATGGTGGAGTGGGCGCACGCCTTCGACGCGCCGATCCACCTGCACGAAGCCGACCGCCAGTGGGTCGGCCGACCGGACCCCGCCGTGCGGTTCTGGAGCGGGCGCACGCTCCAGCTCACCGACGAGGTGACCCTCATCAACCCGGGCGTGCACTTCCCGGGCAGCGCGGTCCTGCACTGGAGCGCGGGCGACGGGGCCCTGTTCACGGGCGACGTGGTCAACGTCTGCCCGGACAACCGCTGGGTGACCCTCATGTACAGCTACGCCAACCACATCCCGGAGCGCCCGGGCGCGGTCCGCGCGGCGGCGGACCTGCTCGCGGGTTACCGCTTCGAGCGGATCTACGGCGCCTGGTGGCACCGGGTCGTCACCTCCCAGGGCAACGAGGTCCTCGCCCGGTCCGTCGAGCGCTACCTCCGCTTCGAACAGGGCACGGTCCAGGACTGACGGCCCCGGCCCGGGAGTTGCCGGCGCCCCGGCGAGACCGTCGCCCGAGTACCTCACCGCGGACAGGAGCCACCCTTGCCCGGACTGGTCCGGAACGCCTTCGGCGGGCTGTAGTCCTTCGGTCGCGGGTACTCGATGACAGGAACGGTCTTGCAGACGGGCCAGTTGCCGTTCCCCGAGGTGTACCCGAATTCTCCGCTGGCGCCCCGCACGCAGTCCCCGCAGTCGCCGTCGGTCCCCACCGTCATGTTGCCGATGTTGCTGTTGACGTCGAACTTGGAGGGCAGCTTGCCCTTGTTGTTCTCGTTGTCCGTGAACTGGGTGACGGCCTTGATCAGGACCTGGAAGGCGTCGTAGTGCATGATCGCGTAGCCGTCGTCCAGGTCGGCCCTCTTGATGCCCGCCTTCCCGGTGATGGTGGTGAAGAACGTCTGGAACTGCCCGGGAGCGTCTTCGCCCCGGCTCCACGAAGGGTTGTCCGTGGGCGCCGCGTTGAGCGTGACGACGTTGGCCTCCGTCATCGCCTTGCGCATGGACTCGCTGGTGAGCCGCGAGGTGAGCCCGGTGGAAACACGGAGGATCCGGATGGGCGTCTTGGCCTTGTCCTCGCGGTTCTTGCATTCACCGTCCTCGTCGATGGCCTTCACGAGCTCGGGCAGGTCCCAGTCCCGGCCCGCCACGAACACCGTGTCCGCGCCCGCCTTGCACAAGCTCGAGGCAGCGGGCGCCATGGCGGCGGATGCTCCCGCGTAAGGCCCCATGGTGCCGACGTACGACTTGTCCCGGACCGTGAGTTTGTACTTCGTGCCGAAGCGATCGAGGAGCTCCGCCTTGGTGTTGGTGACGTAGCCGTCCTCGGTGCGCGAGTCCCAGACGAGGAAGCCCTTGCCCTTGCCCGGCTTGTCATCGAGATAACGGGCGAGGGCTGCCACGGAGTTGCGGTTGTTCGGAGGCGCCTTGTAGAGGGTCCTGGCCTTGATGGTGGGGGAGCTGAGGACACCGCTGACCGCCGGGATGTTCTTTTTGGACAGGGCTCTCGCCGCGGCCTGTGTGTCCGGCTCGCTGTTGGGCAGCCCCATCACGCCCACGAGCGGGGAGTCGTCCTCCGTCTGCTCCCCGCCGCCGCTGAGCTTCGCCACCGCGTCCACGGCGGGCTGCCACAGGTCGAGGTCGGTGCCGATGTTGCCGAGCAGCATCTGGAATCTGACGCCGCTGCTGGAGCGGTTGGCGTTGTGCTGCGCGGCATAGGCGCCCGCCAGGCTGCGCTTGACGAGCGGCGCGGTCATCGCCCCGGTCTTGTCGGTGTTGAACGGGAGCAGCAGGGCGACTTTCACGTACGGCTTCTTGTCGGCGTCACCCTTGGAGCTCTCCCAGAGGTCCTGCACCCACTTGTTCTCCTTGGCGATGCGCTTGACCAGCCCGGAGAACTCCTTGTCGGGTCCGTCATCGCCCGGTTTGAAGACCGGTACTTGTGCCGTCGCGTCCAGTAGGCCGACGCACTCGCCCTCCTTCTCCACGAGCCCGTCCTGGCAGTCGCTCCTGGTGAGGATCGGCACGACGATCACTGCCGTGGCCCCCAGCAGGACGAGGGCCACGAACCCCGCGGCCCACCGGCCCAGGATCCTCTCCCCGCGCCTGAGCTCGCGCCCCCTGACGAAGGGGCGGACGAAAATGTCAGTGAAGCTCACCTTGGCTCCCTTCAGGGCCGAGCGCCGGTAAGGCGAAGGACGGGGTGCGTAGCTCGCGCAGGGCGTCGTGCCACTCCTGGGCGGCGTCGAAGAGCGTGCCCGCACCCGTGGCATGCCGGCCCGACAGGAGTTCGAGGTCGAACCGGATCCGGTCGCACAGCTTCTCGTCCGGCGCGGTCAGCGGATCGGCGGCCATCCACACCGCGTGCAGCAGACGGCGTATGGAGCGCAGCACGTCGTCCTCGGCCGGTTCCGTGCCGCTCCTCCCGCTGGCCTTGTCCCAGCAATCCGCCGCCCAGTCGGCACGGGGCGGCGGATGCGGCGCCGACGCCACGTGCCACAGATCGCGCAGCCAGTGCTCCGCGGTGTCCGACGACGCGAACAGGTCGTAAAGGCACGTCACCACGTGCCCGGCATTGCCGCCCGCGAGCGCGTGGTGCAGGGCGTCGATGGGCTGCCCGGCGCTCTCGTGGTAGTCGTGCAGCAGCTGGTGGAGGCCGTACCAGGTCGGGCCCGACGGCGTGGATTGCGCCCGCTGGCGGCGCAGTTCGAGCACGAGGACAGCCCGCAGGAACGGGTCGGTGACGAAGGGCCGCGGCGCCCGTGCGCCGTACTCGGCGCGCAGATGGGCCCGGGCGGTCTCCACGGCCATGCGATCCGGGTCGGCGGACAGGTACTCCGCGGCCAGGGCACGCGCTGCGGCGTTGTCGTGGGCAACGGAGAACAGGGTCAGATTGCGGCGCAGCTCCGGGTCGGGTACGAGTCGCGCCGCGATCTGCCGGGTCACCGACTGCCCGTCCAGTCGCAGCGCGCCCACATCGAGCCCCGGCGTGGCCGCGCTGTCCGGATGGGCCTGCACCGCCTCGGTCAGGAGCCCGCACCCCAGAGGGGATCCCTGGGTGAACCGGCGTACCACACGCGGCAGTTCACCCCGCAGCGAAGGGGCGGCGTCACTCAGCATGGCCACGATGTCGTCACGCCTGAGCGGCGGCAGTTCGACGGTGATGAGCCCGGCCGACGGGGTCCCGGTCTCCGGTCGCCGCCAGTCGGCCGCCCCGCCCGTGACCTGCTCCAGGGTGAGTTCCGCCGCATCGGGGCGCGAGCGGTGGCGGGTGCTGCCGCGCGCGGCGGCCACCACGACCAGTGGGTCACGGGCACCCTTCGCCCGGTGGGTGAGGAGTTGGTTCAGGAGGAGGGCGCCCGGCGCGGACTGCGCGTTGTCGAGCAGGAGCAGCGGGCGAGGCGGCCGGTTGAAGCGCATCCAACGGGTGTCGTAGCGGGCCCGCAGATCCTCCAGGAGCGCCGCGGCAAGCGTGGCCTCGGCCACCCCCCGTAGGTCGTCGCCCTGGTGGAAGGCGCGGGAGAGCGCGAACAGGGGCGACTCCCCCTGGCGGACCCCGGGCCGTCCCGCGTAGAAGGACTGCACACCGTCCGCCTGCTTCTTCGGCAGGTACCGCTCGGTGAACAGCTTCACCGAGGCGTCCACGACCGGCTTGAGCTCCTCCCGGTCGAGGACATTCGGCAGGTCGGCGTTGACGTCCCGTACCCAGTTGGCCACGGCGGTGGAGCCCTCATCGGCCAGACCGCCCCCGGTGAGCAGCCGCCGCACCCGGTCCTGGGCGGCATCCTGCTCTTTCGCGTCGCCGAACCGCCAGGCACAGACGGCCACGAGCCCGGTCCACAGGCGCGGCAGCTGCAGCCGCTTCCGCTCACCGGTGACCGGGGCGCAGAGCCCGCGGGCGGCGTCGATCAGGAAGTCGGCGCCCGGCGAGGTGTTGGCGACGAGGGCCTCGCCGGAGGCGAATGCGCGCGCCGGTGCGCAGTCCACCTCGGCCACTGGAATACGGGTGCGGTACGAGCGGTACAGCTTGTCGAGGACCGCGGTGCGGCCGCTGCCGTGCGGACCGGTCAGGAGCAGCGCGGGCGGATCGTCCCGGTGTACCTGATCGACGTCCTCGTGCTCCTCTTTGCGGCGGCACCCCACCAGGCGTGGCACCAGGTCGTCGAGGAGGACGTCCCGCCCGTACAGTCTGCTCACGCTCGTCCTCTCCGCTCCGTGGCGCTCAGCCGCCGAGCAGTCTCGTCAAGGTCGGTCCAATGGTCTGTAACAGCGCCTGTGCCGCAGCGGAGTCGGGGGCTGATGCCAGCTGGTCACGGATGCGGGTCGCGAGGGTGCGCGTCTGAGGACTCGGCGGCTCGGGTTCCTCGTCGCCGCGCAAGTCCCGGTCGGCCCGGATGAGTTGGTCGATCTGCTCGGGATCCAGGTTGAGGCCGGTCTGTTGGTTGAACGTCTCGACGGTTCCGTACAGGACATTGACGTTGCCCGTGACCGGACCGAACGTGATGTTGCCCGGGACCGGTTCGCGCGCCACATACGCCGATACGTCGCTGCCGCCCTCGGTCGCGCAGTGCCGCCCGCGCTCGGTCAGCCCGGCCCGGGCCTCGATCGCCTCCCCGCCGAGCGTGAGCAGCCCGACCCTCTGCAGGTAGCGTGCGCTGCCTTCGACGACGCCCTGACCGAGCACCCGACCGTGGAACGAGGCTTGTTCGGCGATGAAGAACTCCTTGAGGCGCGGGTGGCGCCCGGAGCGGTTCTCCTCGTACGCCCACGCGATCAGGGCATTCTCGGTGTATCGCTTGATCGCGTCCGGGTTCCCCAGTTCCGCGACCAGTTGATCTGCCCGCGCGAGCCCCGCGGTGGTGAGCTCCGCGTCCGGCGGCGGCCGCTCCCCGTCCTCCTGGATCCGTACGAGCCCTCGCTCCTGGAGCGTTTCGATGAGGGCGGCGACACCCAGTGCGGGCTTGTTCTGCTGCACCCCGAACTCGCCGGTCGGCACAGGCACATCGATCTGCCGGCCGCACTGCTCGTGGAGCCACAGCAACAGCCGTACTTCATAGCGGCCCAGCGAGCTCGTGCGGTGCGTCATGGTGAGCCCAACCCCCGTTGGCACAGCGGCATGAGGTGAAGCGCGTGAGCAATGGAATCTACATCCGATGCGAGTCGGTCACCAGGTCCCGGCGGCGCCCCGGACACCCCAAGACTCCCGCGCCGCGTGGCGCGACCGGGATGGTCGGCCGGCGAGTGCTGGAGCCTGCGACTGCAGCCAGCCCCGCCGCTCTTCTGGGTGGCCCTCACCTGCGCTTTTGCGTCGTGGCAGTCGCAAGCCGCGCCACGAGACGCTGCGTCGTCCAGGCGGCCGACCTCGGCCGCCGACTCGTGGACTCCGCGGTGTTCTGCCCGTGTTCCCCGCTCAGGGCCGCCAGGTCGGCTTTGACCTGCTCGATGCGCTGCTCGGCCACCCGCTGATCCGCCCGGTACACATCCTCAGCGATGACGGTTCCCCGACGTCTTCACCGAGCATTCTGAGCATGCAGACCTTCTTCCCTCCGGTCGGTAGACTCAAGGTATGCACGTCAAGATCTGTGGTCTGCGGCGGTTGCCTGACGTCGAGTGCGCTGTCGAGGCGGGCGCGGACGCCATCGGGTTCGTGCTGTCCGAGAGTCCCCGTCGGGTGGGCCCCGATGATGCCGATCGGTTGGCGGCAGCGGTGCCGTCGGACGTGCTCACGGTCGCGGTGTTCCGGGGCGTTCCTGTACCGGAGATCCGGCAGGCGATGACCGGTTCGCGCGTCCGAGCCATCCAATTGCACGGCGACTACCGGCCTGCTGACTTCGCTTCGCTGCGTGACCTGCCCTTCCAGCTCATTCGCGCTACGTCCGTGCGGTCGGGAGAGACCTTGCGCACCGGCGACAGCGGCGAGGACATCCTCATTCTCGACTCGCAGCGTGCGGGATCCGGGGAGACGTGGGACTGGTCCTCGGTGGCCGACCCGGGCGGGCAGTGGATGCTCGCGGGCGGGTTGCACCCGGGCAACGTGGCCGAGGCCGTGGCCGCCGTACGGCCGTGGGGAGTCGATGTGTCCAGTGGTGTCGAGTCGAGCCGTGGTGTGAAGGACCCGGGTCGTATCCGGGAGTTCATAGCTGCGGCACGGGCGACCGCGCCAGCTTGACCGCAAGCTCGCGCAGCACCTGAAGCGCCTCCGCCAACCACGCGTCCGACTGCATGGCGTACCCGACGACTATGCCCGGCGCGGCATCATCGCGGTCCAGACGGAAGTGACTGGCGCCGCGCAGCTCGATGCGGTTGAGCCGGGCCCGGTGAACGAACTCCGCCTCGTCCAGGTTCGGCGGAAAGCCCAGATGCGCATGCAGGCCGGCCGCCGCCCCGGTCAGCTCCAGCTCTGGATCTCCGTTCTCCACCAGGTAGTCGCGCACCATGCCGAAACGCCGGCGGTACGTTTCACGCACCCGCCGTAGGTGCTTGTCGCACCTGCCGGTCTCGATGAACTCGGCGTACGCCAGCTGCTCCACTGTGCCGCTGCCCAGGTCGAACAGCTCGCGGGCCTGTTGCAAATCGGACACGACGCCCTCCGGCGCCACCAGCCAGCCCAGCCGGAGACCTGGCGCGAGGGTTTTGCTCGCCGTGCCGCCGTAGACGACGTGGTCAGGCGCGAGATGCTGCAGACTCAGTGGTCGCGCGGCCTCGTCGTACCAGAACTCGCCGTCGTAGTCGTCCTCGACGATCAGGCCGTCGACCCGTCTGGCCCACTCGACGAGTGCCTGCCTTCTGCCCGGGGAAAGCACGACCCCGGTGGGGAACTGGTGGGCGGGCGTGACCAGCACCGCCCGCACGCCGCTGCGCTCCAACGCTTCGACGCTGATGCCCTGGTCGTCAACGGGGATTGCCACCGTGCACATGTCGACATTGTCGAGGAACTGCCGCATCCCGGGATGCCCGGGGTCCTCCAAGGCGAGCCCGTGGACACCGCGGCGCTGGAGCATCCTGCACACCACGTTGAGCCCCTGCGCGAAACCGGTGGTCACCATGACCTGCTGCGCGGTCGCTCGCACCGACCTGACTCTGCCCAGGTAACCCGCCAGCGTCTGGCGTACTGACAGCACGCCGGACAGCGGCGGGTAGTCCAGGTCGACGTCGGAGATATGGCGCAACACGGTGGTCAAGCAGGTCGTCCACTCGCCACGTGGGAAACTGCGCACGTCAGCACTGCCGGGCACCAGGTTCCAGTGGTTCTGAGCGGGCCGTTCCGCCGACGTTCGCTTGGCCGTCGAGAGCGATTCCTGCTCGACGGCCTCGGAGACACGGGTGCCCGAGCGGTCCCGGGAGACAAGCCAGCCCTCGGCGGTCAGTTGCTGATATGCCTCGACGACAACTGAGCGGGACACCGTCAGATCCAGCGCCAGCCGTCTACTGGAAGGCAACCTGGTATCCGGCTGCAACATCCCGTCTCTGATCAGTTGAATGATCCGGGAGCGAATCTGCTCGCTGAGTGCGGCGCTGGCCGATCGATCGATGTCCAGTGGTAGGCAAACGGACACGGATCTACTTCCCATTGGTAGATTCGACGGCCCAATTGTATGCGTTGAACAATGCGTTGGATTCTTCGGCGGAGGTCAAACGCCACACATCCCCACGAGTGCGCGGTCGACGGCGCAGACCACTTCCTGCTCGTCGATCCCGGCCACGACACACCCCGGGAACAGCACGTTCGTGGTCTGCCGGGTGAGCGCCCGATGCACTCCGTCGCGGTACCGGACCAGCGCGCGTGTTCCTCTGTCACCTGCTTGCCTCCTTGAAATTGACCTCGGAGCCGATCCGAAGGTTCACGTCGGACGCGGTACACAGGGCCGGCACGTCGATGAGGATGTTGTAGTGGTTGGGGAAATGGCATTCGTCAAAACCGGCGACCGTACCGATGCGTCGGCCGCCCAGCCAGACCTCGTCCCCACGCTCCACCACAGTGGCGCTCTGGAACTCGGCGAATCCGAGGAATCCGACGTGGTCGATTCGGTCGCCCTCCGATGACGGTCGGTCGGTGGTGGTCAGCAGCTCATGCACCTCGCCCGCCCGCACACACCGCGACGCCCACGGGGAAAGCGTCATGCCGCGGTCGTCGAGGGCGTGAAAGAGCAGCTTGACCACCTTGGCGACGGATTCGTGCTTGGCACTCGTCCGAAGCCGCGTCTCCTTGCGGCGGGCGACCCGGTAGGCGTCTTCGACCAGGGCCACCAGGTCTGGGCCGGGGTCGCGGTGATCGCGGCCCTCGGCGATCGCGGCCTTGAACCCGTCGAGGATGCCGCTGTACTCGTGGGCCAGCGACGACTTGAACGCGTCATGGCCATCGAGCAGGTCGGCGGTCAGCACTGTGCCGTCGCGCAGCTCGACCACGATGTCCTTGATCTCGCCGGTCGGCAGCGCCCAGTCCAGTTCGACCCGCGCCGGCACACCGTCGGCGCTCACCAGGTCGAGCTCGGCACAGAACTCGGTACCGGCCCTGACGTCGCCGATGGCGGCGTCAGTGAGCCGCAGGTCGCCGAGCAGGTGGCGTACGGCATCGAGAGCGTTCGGTCCATTGTCGATGACGCAGCCGCCACCGCAGCGGCTCACGTCGAGGTACCACAGATCGCCGCCGGTGTGCTCCTCGATGTTCTCGTGGTAGCGGTGCACGACCTGCGCGATCCGGGTCCGGTCTGCGGGCAGTCTCGCGGCCAGGTCGAGAAGGTGCCGGTTGTAACGGCGGTGGAAGGCAGTGAACAGCACTGACCCGGTGCGGTGGGAGGTCTCGATGACCCGCTGCGCGTCGGCGGCAGTGATGGCCAACGGTTTCTCGCAGCACACCGCGACTCCGCGTTCCATCGCGGCGCAGGCCACGTCGGAGTGGAGGTCGTTGGGCAGCGTGATGATCACGCCGTCGACCAACCCCGCGTCCAGCAGCTTCCGGTGGCTGGTGAAGCCCGCCAGACCCCGCTCACGCCAGGGCGCGAGCTTCTTTCCGTCGAGGTCGCACACGGCGGCCAGACTCAGGCCGGGGTCACGTTCGATCGCGTCGAGGAAGTACGGGGCGATCGCGCCAAGACCGATGATGCCGAGCTTCACGCGGGCACCTCCGTGGTGAGTGCCTTCGGCTCTGCCACACCGACGTCGGCGGCGAGCGCACGGACATCGGCCGCCACGGCGTCGGGTAGCTCGACGCCGTGGGCCAACGACCTGGCGCGGCGTGCGGCCTCGGGCGCCCCCGGATAGGCGACCTTGCCGCCGGGCCGGGTGGGCGGGCAGTCGCGGACGGTGCCCAACAGCTCATCGATGCCCGCGGCGAACGCCTCGGGCGCGCGGAACCCGGCCGGGTCGATGGCGATGGCGACGTGCCCGACGTCGGTGTCGGGGAGCGGCTCGCCGTTGAGCACCTTGCGCGTTGGCCCGAATGCCGCGCCGGCCAGTGGACCGCACAGGATCTCGACCAACAGGCCGAGGCCGAAGCCCTTCGCGCCGCCGGTGGTCAGCGGGCCGCCCAGCCACGCTACGTCAGCGGTGCCGTCGAAGTACCGTTGCGGATCGGTGACCGCCTGTCCGTCGCTGTCGTAGAGCCAGCCCTCGGGCAGCTCGGCGCCGCGCGTCTTTGCCGCAGCGATCTTGCCGGTGGCAACCACGGTGGTGCTCATGTCCAGTACGAACGGCTCGTGTTCGCCGGAGGACACCGCCACGGAGAGCGGGTTGGTGCCGAGCATCCGTACCGTGCCGCCCAACGGTGGTGCGACGCCCTGTGCACCGCAGTTGGTCAGTGCGAATCCGATGAGGCCCTGTTCGGACAGCCGTTGGGAGTAGAAGCCCGCGCTGCCGAAGTGGCTGCTGCCGTGCACGGCGACCATGCCGATGCCGTGCGTGCTTGCCTTGTGCGCGGCCAGGTCGGTGGCGGCGGTCATGGCCAACAGGCCGAGGCCGCCGTTGCCGTTGATCACTGCGATCGCGCCCGCGTCACGGTCGACCTCGGCCTTGGCATGTGCGCTGATCCGGCCGTCGCGCAGCCGGGGCGCGTATATGTTGAACAGCGCGTTGGTGCCGTGGGTGGTGAAGCCGTGCTCGTCGGCGTAGCACACCACGTCGGCCGCGGCAGCGGCCGAGGCGGTCTCCAGGCCGCACGCCGCGAACACCTCGGTGACGAAGCGACGGAGGTCGCTCGCCTGCACAAGAACACTCATGTCGACTCTGCTCCTTGGGGAAGGGTGTTTCGGACCTGCCTGCCGAAGGCCAGGACCAGGTCACGGCAGCGTGAGGTGTAGCGGTCGAGTTCGGCGATCTCGACGTGCTCGTCGGGGGTGTGGGCGCCATTGGCGCCGAGGTCGCCCGGCCCGCAGGCGGCCACGTAGCGGCCCGCGCCGGCCGCCCAGATGGCGTCGCAGGTGAATGCGGTGCCGTCGGCGACAGCGTCGTGCCGAGGAAAGCCCGCGTCCGCCAGCAGCCGCTCCATTGCGCGGTCGCGGTTGGCAAGAGCGGGCAAACCGCGTTTGAGCCAGGTGAGCCGGACAACCTCGGCCCACTCGGCAGCTATCCGGTTGGTCACCGGGTTGGCACCGAAGCGGTCAGCGAACTCCTTGCCCGCGCCGTCCACGACTCGCTCGACCGCCGCAGTGAGCGCGGTGGCCGTGCCTTGGTCGTAGTAGGCGATGTTGAGTCGCAACTCGCCGGTGCCGTAAACCCGGTTGTGCGCGTCGCCGCTACGCGCCCCGGCCACGCACGCCTTCGCGCCCAGCCGTTCGGCGAGCGGCCCGATCTCCTCGGCGAGTCGGGTGGCCACGAAGCCGAGTGCGACGGTGGCATTGTGGCCTGCGGCAGGGTGGTCGTCAGTGCTGTCCTCGCCGTGCACCGACACCATCGGCGTCATCGCTGCGCTGCAGGCATCGAACACCCGGCATCCGGTCGGCTCCGCGAACAGCATCACGCGCCCCGCCCAGCCGGAGTCGACGAGCCAGCGGGTGCCGTAGACACCCATCGCGCCGCCTTCCTCGCCAGGCACGCCGGCAACCTGCACCTCGATGTGTTCGGCCAGCCATGGCGCGGCCCGGAACGCGGCTGTGATCCCCGCGATCGCCGCGACGCCGGGGCCCTTGTCATCGACCGCGCCCCGGCCCCGCAGCATTCCGCCGTCGAGCCGGGGCGGGACATGCGGGCCGACGGTGTCCATATGGAAGTTGACAACCAGCCGCCGCTCGACCGGCTGTGGCTCACCGATCGCGACCACCACCGAGGGCTGCGCGGCCAGGAACTCGGCGTCGGCGGTTGCCCGCACCTGCTGGGGCACTCCCACGCGCTCCAGGTGCGACAGCGGCGGGCTGTCCCAGCGCCGCTGCGTCCAACCGCGCGCCACCGCACCGGCTGCGAACAGCCGCTGCGCGTCGACGAAGCTCGCCAAGTTCCCACCCTCCAGCGGGCTGACGGTCGGAACCGCCATGAGCTCCAGAATCCAGTCCAGATCTGCCTGGATCACGCCGTGACCGCCTTGCCGACGAGCGCCTTGAGCCTTCGGACATAGTCCACATAGGCCATTTCCGTCCGCTCCGGGTCGCCGGAGACTCCCAGGTGCGGGATGAGGGCCACGTGCGGCTCGACGCTGTACCAGCCCTGGTAGCCGGAGTCGACGAGCAGTTGCAGACAGCCCAGCAGCTCGGCGTCGCCCTCGCCCGGCCGACCGAACACAGCCTGACCGTCGGTCACCGTGCCGTCCTTGATGTGCACGTGCTCCACGTACGGCAGCACTTCGCGCAGGAACGGCAACGAGCGGTAGTGGTGAGCGATGCCGTTGCCGATGTCGAAGAGCAGTCGTAGCCCGGCCACCTCCGACACCAGTTCCAGCGTCCGCGCGGCACCTGTGCTCGCCCAGCCGTGGCAGTTCTCGTGCAGCAGCACCACGTCCAGTTCGGCAGCGGTCTCGACGAGCAGGCGCAGCTTACGGATCGCCTCGGCACGCCACTCGCGCTCGGGCCTGCCGTCGTTCGGATACGACATGATCCGCAGCTGCCGACAGCTGAACCTCTTGGCGTTGCGCGCTGCCCTTCGCAGAATCTCCAGCTCGGATTCATCGGACACGCCGACGTTCACTGACCAGCTGCCCAGTGGCGTATCCACGACCGGCACGGTCAGCCCGGCTGCGCTCACGGCCTCGGCCGCAGCATCCGCTTCCCCGTCGGAAAGCAGGTGTACGCCCCTGCCGTCCATAGTGCGCAGTTCCAGTGCCTGCAGCTGAAGCTCCAGGTGGACTGCGATCTGCCGGGCCAAGCCCGCGGCGCCCTCGTCGCCGATCCCGCACAGCCGGTCGATCACGCTCGTGCCCCGTAGAACTCGTGGATCGCGTCGGCGACCCGGTCGATGTCGTCACGACTCAGGTCAGGGCGCAGCGGCAGCGCCACGCTCTCGCGGGAGAGCTGCTCCGCCACAGGGAACTCGCCTTCACGGTGTCCCAGGTGGGCGAAGACCGGCTGCAGATGCAGCGGACGCGGGTAGTAGATCACTGTCTCGATCCCGCGTTGGGCCAGGTGCTCACGCAGTTCGGCGCGCCGCTTGGCCCGCACGACGTAGGTGTAGACGGCTCGTCCTGCGAAGTCGGCGGGCGGGGGCAGCACTTCGGGGCCCAGAGGTCGCAGTCGCTCTTCGTACCACTGCGCACGCTCGCGCCGCGCGTCGAGCACCGCCGCGTGATTCTTCAGGGCCTTCAACAGGAAACCCGCGCTCAGTTCGTCCATCCGGCAGTTGAAACCGACCAGCTCATGCACAAAGCGCTGCCCGGGGCGCTGGCCGTGGTTGCGCAGCATCCGAACCGGCAGCGCCAGTTCGTCGTCATCGGTGATGACCATTCCCGCGTCGCCGATGCCGCCCAGCGGCTTGCCGGGGAAGAACGAGAACACCCCGGCGTCGCCGAGTGTCCCGGCAGGCTTCTGGTTCACGGTTGCCCCGAAGCTGACCGCGCTGTCCTCCACCAGCCGCAGGCCATGGGCGTCGGAGAGGCGGCGCAGCGCGGCCATGTCCGCGGCGCAGGAGAACAGATGGGCAGGCAGCAGCGCTCGGGTGGCCGGGCCGACAGCGGCCTCGGCGGCAGCCGGGTCGAGCGTGCCTGTGTGCTCGTCGACATCGGCGAACACCGGCCGGGCGCCGGCCAGCGCTATGGTGCTGGCCGAGGATATGTAGGAGAACGCGGGCGTGACGACCTCATCGCCCGCCTTGATCCCCAACGCGGTCAGAATCAGCGTCAGCGCGCCCGTGCCGCTCGCGCAGCCGATGGCGTGACCGGCCCCGGTAGCCGCAGCGACCTCGTCCTCCAGTGCGGCAACCCGCGACTTGAGGATGTGCTCATCGCTCTCGCCGATCTCGCGGACCAGCTCCACTACGCGCTCGACGTCGGGGGCGTAGCGGCGGGACCAGCCGTGAAAGGAAACAGTGCTCATCGGGACACCTCGCGGTGGAACCGGGTGATCAGGTCGCAGACACGGTCGACCTGCGCGTCGGTCAGGTCCGGGTACAGCGGCAGCCCGACCGCTCGCCTGCTGGCCCCGGTGGCGACCGGGGTGGGCAGCTGCGCGCCGGGCAGGTCACGCAGGGCGGGCTGCTCGGACAGCGACAGCGGGTAATACACCTCGGTGCCGATGCCGTTGGCGTCCAGGAACGCGACAAGTTCGTCGCGATGATCGGCTTCGATCAGGTACACGTACCAGACCTGATTGCTGGGGCGTTCGGCGGGCGCGAGCCATGGCGTGTCGACCACGTCGGCCAGCCGCTCGGTGTAGCGGGCCGCCAACTCGGCACGGCGCACGATCTCCGCATCCAGCGTCTCCAGCCTGCTCAGCAGCATCGCGGCCTGCAACTCGTCGCAGCGGCTGTTCCAGCCGAGGCTTTCGTAGACGTACGCGCCGTCCTCGGCCTGCCCATGGCAGCGCGCCGCTCGCACCCGTGCAGCAATCCCGTCGTCGTTGGTGATCAACATGCCCGCGTCGCCGAGGGCTCCGAGGGTCTTGGTGGGGAAGAACGACAGCACCCCCGCGCGGCCCCACAGACCTGCATGGACACCGTCGACCCACATGCCGATGGCCTCGGCGCTGTCTTCCAGGAGCTGCGCGCCGCTGTGCTGGGCGACCTCGCGCAGAGCCAGCAGGTCGGCGGTCTGGCTGAACATGTGCGCAGGCATGATCGCCTTGGTCCGCGGGGACACCGCCGCGCCCGCCTTGTCGGGGTCCATGGCGAACGAGCCGGGCAGCACGTCGACAATGACCGGTTCGGCGCCGACGTGCAGCACCGCGGACACCGTGGCGAAGAACGTGTACGCCGGGACGATCACCTCGTCGCCGGGGCCGATCCCAGCCGCGCGCAGCATCAAGATGAGCGCGTCAGTACCGTTGTTGCACGCCACCGCGTACTTGGCGCCGGTGTAACCCGAGATCGCCGCCTCCAGCTCGGCCACGGCGGCATGCGCGGTGAACCTGCCGCTCTCGGCCACGGTGCGAAGCCGCGGTTCCAAGGAGGGCCAGTTGCGGCGGATCGAGTCGGCACCGGAGAAGAAGGGAACCGGTGTCAGCACGGGACGGTCCTTTCCGAGTTCGTGATGGACATGGCTTGGGTCAGCAGGGAGATGACCGAGACGTGGCTGGCCAGCGGAGCGGGCGGCGGCGGAGCCTGCCCGGCCGCATGGGCGTAGGCGAGCTCGATGAACCGGGTCAGCGGCGCGTCGGGCAGCACCTCGCGGTCGTCACCGATGACGCGGACCTGACCGAAGTCGTCGTCTGCGCTGACGGAATAGTCGGCGACGATCTCCCCGGTGGTGCCGGTCAGGCGCAGCCGCCGGATGCGGATGGGTGAGGTGAGGTCGCTGTGCAGCGTGCTGGTCACCCCGTTGGTGTGGCGTAGCACCATCTCGGCCCCGCCGACGCATTCGGGCAAGGGGCTGTCCCAGGCGTGTGTGTCGGCGATGTGGTCGACCGCGCCGGCCAGGTGCAGCGCGAGCAGCACCTGATGCGGCATCTCGATGTGGAACGCGGTGCGGTGCCCCCGGTCGCAGAGAGTTCGCCGGAACCGCGGCTTGCTCTGCTCCACGTGCAGCTTGACCAGCGTGCCGATCCTGCCCTGCGCGATCAGCTCCGTGACCCGCTCGGTGACCCGGCTGACAGGCCAGACGCTCACCGCATGGATGCGTGCGCGCTCGGCGAGCCGGTGCATCTCGACGGCCTGCTCGAGGGTGTTGGTGATCGGCTTCTCCACGATGATGTTTCGCGCGCCCGCCGCGACCAGCTGCTCGGTCACCGGGAGGTGCTGGTCGACCGAGGTCGTCACATGGAAGACGCCGGCAGAGACGTCGGGCAGCAAGGCCATCGCCGAGGCCAGGTCGGGGAGCCTTCGCGCTCCGTCCGGTACCCCGGCCCGGTGCACAGGGTCCACCACGAGCACATCGTCGGCCAGACCCAGAGCGCGCAGACTCCGATGATGCAGGTCGCGGCCCGCGTGACCGTAGCCGACTATCACGGGGCGCAGCGTGTTCACCGGCCCGCCGCCTTCAGCTCGCGCAGGAGCCGGGTGACCGCGGCCCGCCGGGCGGCCGGGTCCTGAGCGGCACCGACTTCCCTGAGCAGGGCGCTCCCGACGATCACACCGTCGGCCAGTCCGCGCAGTGCCGCGACATGCTCGGCCCGGGAGATACCGAACCCGACCGCAACCGGCGCGCTGGTCTCAGCCCGCACCCGTGACAGATACGCCGGCAGCCGGTCGTCCAGTTCCTCACGAGCGCCGGTGACCCCATCGGTGGCCAGGCAGTACAGGAATCCGCTGGTGGCTGCGCCCGCGGCGGCCAACCGCGCCGGGCTGCTGCCGGGAGAGGCGAAGAACACCAGATCCACCCCCGAGACGCGGGCGGACTCCAGCCACATATCGGTGAACTCGGACTGGTCCGGCGGAAGATCCGGCACGATGAGCCCGTCCACTCCGGCCTCGGCGGCGTCGGCGAACAGCCGCTTGACCCCGTAGCGCAGAAACGGGTTGAGATATCCCATCAGGGCGATAGGCGCCCGTATGCCCGCGGCGCGGGCTGCGGCAACTTGGCTCAACGTCCCCGCAGTGGTCATGCCGGCATCGAGCGAGACCTGGCCCGAGTGCTGGATGACCGGGCCGTCGCCCATCGGATCCGAAAAGGGCACCCCGAACTCGATGACATCCGCGCCACCGGCGACCGCGGCCTCGACGAGGCCCACGGTCTCATCGACGGTTGGGTAGCCCGAGGTCAGATAGGCGATGAGGGTGAGCGACCCGCTCGCGCGGTTTGCCGCGAACGCCTCAGCAATCCTGGACACGCGTGCCGTCCTCTCCGATGGACAGCGCTTCTGCGGCGCTGCTCAGGTCCTTGTCGCCACGGCCGGACAGGTTGACCAGCACGTGCGCTTCATCGGGCAGTTCGGGCAGGATCAGCGGCAGCGCGGCCACCGCGTGCGCGGACTCCAGCGCCGGGATGATGCCCTCGTGACGGCTCAGCGCCGCGAAAGCCTCCAGTGCCTGTGCGTCGGAGACAGCGAGGTAGTGGACACGCCCGGTGTCACGCAGGTGGCTGTGTTCCGGCCCCGCCCCGGCGTAGTCCAGACCGGGTGCGATGCTGTGGGTCGGATGGATCTGGCCGTCTGCGTCCTGCAGCAGGTACGTATGGGTGCCATGGAAGACACCGGGTTGGCCGTGCAGCAACGGTGCGCTGTGCCGACCGGGGATGCCGGTTCCGTCGCCGGCCGCCTGCACGCCGTAGAGGCGCACCGGGGCGTCGAGGAAGGCACTGAACATGCCGAGGGAGTTGCTGCCGCCGCCGACGCAAGCCACGACCGCGTGGGGCAGTCGCCCTGTCTCAACCTGGATCTGTTCGCGCGCCTCGCGGCCGATGACCGACTGCAGCTCACGCACGATCGTCGGATACGGGTGCGGGCCGATCGCTGAGCCGAGCAGATAGTGCGTCTCGGCGGGGTGGGCGAGCCAGTCCCGGATGGACGCGTTGATGGCGTCCTTGAGGGTTGCGCTGCCCGCGTCCACCAGGACCACCCGGGCGCCGAGCAGCCGCATGCGCTGCAGGTTGGGCTCTTGCCGCTTGGCATCCACGCTGCCCTGGAAAATCGTGCACTCCAGGCCGAGGTGCGCGCACACCGCAGCCACTGCCACCCCGTGCTGGCCCGCGCCGGTATCGGCGGTGATGCGCCGCTTGCCCATCCGCTGTGCCAGCAGTGCCTGGCCGATCACGTTGTTGATCTTGTGTGCCCCGGTGTGGGTCAGGTCCTCGCGCTTGAGCCAGACCGTCACGCCGCGCCCGGTGTGCAGCCTGCGTATCGGAGTGATGGGTGTCGGCCGCCCGGCGAACCCCCGCAGCAGCGCGTCGACCTCTGCGGCGAACGCCGGGTCGTCCTTGGCCGCCTGGTACTCCTCCTCGACGCTGGCCAGCGGGCCGACCAGTGTCTCGGGGACGAACTGCCCGCCGTACGCGCCGAACATGCCGGTCATCGGCGCACCCCCGCCAGCTCGCCCAGGGACTCGGCCAGCGCGGCGCTGGCCAGCAACGTCTCGCCGACCAGCACCGCGTCGAACCCGGAGTCGGCGACCCGCTTGACGTCTCCCGCGTCACGGATGCCGCTCTCGCTCACGGTCACCACATCGCCGGGCAGCAGCGCGCGCAGGCGCGCGGCGTTCTCCAGGTCCACCTTGAAGGTCTGCAGGTCACGGTTGTTGATGCCCACGATCCGAGCGCCCATGGCCAGCGCACGCTCGATCTCCTCGGCGGTGAAGGTCTCCACCAGCACATCGAGGCCGAGGTCGGTCGCGGCCTGGACGGCGTCGCGCAGTCCGGCGTCGTCCAGCGCCCGCGCGATCATCAACACCGCGTCGGCCCCGCCGCGTGCGGCCAGCTCGACCTGGCGCACATCCACGATGAAGTCCTTGTACATGACCGGGACCGTGACCTGTTCATCCAGCGCGATCTCGCTGACCAGTGCGGGGGAGCCGCCGAAGAACCGGTCGTCGGCGAGGACCGACACCGCGTTCGCGCCGAAGGCCGCGTAGTCGCGGGCCAGTTCGACACCGCGCTCAGCGGGCCAAAGGTTTCCCTTGGACGGTGATTTCGGTTTCACCTCGGCAATCACCGCCACGGTGTCCTGCCGCAGCGCTGTGGCCAGCGCCCCTGGCCGGGTCGGCACCGGGCGCGTCGTGGGTACCCCATCGGCCCGCGCGGTGCCGTCGCGCCACACCGACCGTTTGTGGGCGAGGATGTCATCCAGGTACATCAGTGGTTTCCCTTTCATGTGTGACGGCCCGTCAGTGCTGTGAGGAGCCGAAGTGGGACGCCGTCGGCGAGGGTGGCGCGCATGCGCTTGAGCTGGTGCATGAGCTCTCCCAGCGGGTCGGCCGGGCGCGCGACCGCTGTGGTCAATGCCGCTGCGTTGAGTGCGCAGGTGTCGAGCAGACCGGGGGAAGCCCGGCCCCTCAGCACCGTCCGCGCGATGGCCGCGTTGGTGTCCGGACCGCCGCCGAGGAGATCCTCGGGCCGCGCCTGGTACGCACCGACTTCTCTCGGGTCGAGCACGAACTTGCGGACCATGCCGTCCTCGACGGCCAGGATCCTGGTCCGCTCGGATGTGCTGATCTCGTCCATGCCGTTGTCCGCGCGTACCAGCCAGGCAGGGGACAGCCCCAGCCGGGCCGCCGCCTCCGCCATCACCGTCTGGTCGCGTTCGCCCGCCACGCCGATGATTCGTGCGCCGGTCACCACAGGGTTGGTCAACGGGCCGGTCAGGTTGAACAACGTGGGGAATCCCAGTCGTCTCCGCAGCGGTGCCAGTTTGCCGACAACCGGGTGCACCGCCGAGGTCAGCACGAATGCGAAACCGTTGTCCCGCAACGACTCCGCGATGCCGGCAGGCCCGGGGTCGATGTCGACGCCCAGGTGCTCCAACAGGTCTGCGCTGCCGCATCGGTTCGTCACCGCGCGGTTGCCCGCTTTGGCTACGGCAGTCCCCGACGCGGCCGCTATGAGGGCGGCCAGCGTCGAGATGTTGACCGAGCCGGACCCGTCCCCACCGGTGCCGACGAGGTCGGACGCCCTGCCGTCGAACGGGACCTGCGTGGCCGCGGCCAGCACCACGCGCGCCAGCGCTTCCACGTCGGCGGGTCGGGCGCCCGAAACCGCCTTGGCTGTCAGATAACCCGCGGCATCGGTCTCCGGCGTCGCCGGATCCAGCAGCAGCGCCGCGGCCGCGCTCGGGTCGCCGGCTCGGCCCGCGACGACATCCTTGGTCAGGGTGGCCAGGCCGCTCACAGGTGCACGACCCCGTCCCCCGCGTTCACCACGTTCCAGCAGTCGAGCAGCATGGGCGCGGCGTACCAGAGCGGCCTGTTCATGATCTGCTCGTGCGGGGTCGTCAGCACCAGGCAGTCGAAGGCGGACACCGATTCCCGGTCCCACTCCACCCTGGTCACCGCCTCGCCGTCCACCACCAGATGGGGGACCATGGGGTCGGTGTAGGAGACCTTCGCGTGGCCGGCGCGCAGCACTCGGATCAGGTCTATCGCGGGCGCGTTGCGGGTGTCGCCCACCCCGGGCTTGTACGCCACGCCGGCCACCAGCACCCGGCTGCCCGTGAGGTCGGATCCCCCGGCGCGCAACAGATCGGCCAGACGCCGGGCAACCGTTTCCGGGCGGGTGCGGATCCGCTGGTACGCCTGAGTGATCATTGGCAGACCGACTCCGCTGCCTTCGGCGACGGAGCGCAGGAACATCGGATCCACCGCTATGCACTCGCCGCCCACGCCCGGGCCGGGGCGGTGCGCCAGAAAGCCGTACGGCTTGGTCGCCGCCGCGTCGATCACGTCATTGACCGGTACGCCAAGTTCCCGGCACAGGTCGGCCAGTTCGTAGGTCAGCGCGATGTTCACCATGCGGAAGGCGTTCTCGAACACCTTGGCGGTCTCGGCGATCTCCAGGCTCGATACGGGAATCACCTGCTCGGTGACCGTGCCGAACAGCTCCGCGCCCGCCAGGGCGCAGGCCGGGGTGAGGCCGCCGACCACCTTCGGGGTGTTGGCGAGCGTCCAACCTGCCTTGTTGGCCGGATCGATACGCTCCGGCGCGTGTGCCAGGTGGAAGTCCACACCGGCGCGCAGGCCGGACAGTTCGGCCAAACGCTTCGCCAGGCCGGCGGTCGTGCCCGGTGGGACGGTGGACTGCAGTACCACTACCGACCCACGCCGCAGCCGCGGTCCGATCGCCTCGGTGACGGCGAACACCGCAGCCAAGTCAGGCTCCCCGGCTTCGGTCAACGGGGTGGGGACGCAGATCGCGACGGCCTCGACCGACGTCAGTGCTTCCGGGTCGGTCGTGGGTATCAACTTCCCTGCATCGGCACTCAGGTCCGTATGGGATACATCGGGCAGGTAGGACCTTCCCTCCGCGATGGCGGCGATCTTCTCGGCGTCGCTGTCGAGGCAGACCACTGTCAGACCCGCGGCAGCGAATCCGAGAGCTAATGGCAGCCCGGTGTAGCCGACGCCGACGACGGCCACCCGCCCCCCGGGCAGGGGACAGCGGCCGGACATACTGGTTTTCAAGGAAATCCCCCATTGGTGATTGCGAGTGCGGAGTACGCCGCGGTCGCCGCGGCAGACTCTCCGCACGCGTCACCGGCCAGATCTCGGTGACTCCTGAAGAGTCACCGAGCGGACGGCGGGGGCACCAGTCCAGATTCCCGCGCCGCCACCGGACCAGCCAGTGGGGGCTCAGTTATGCCTTCCCGGTCGTGTTGATGCGGAGCAGGCCAGGGGGAAGGACATACGGCAGGTTGAGGGCTTTCAGGCGGAGTTACCGGGGCTTATGACGGATGTGTTTGCCTCGGCACCTCGCAGGATCAACGGGCGAAGAGCGAAGGGCGACCGCTATCTGCGGGGGCTGATGCTGGACGGGTGGCGCAAGCCGATCCAGCGGGTGGCGGACAGGTTGCCGGACGGAAACGAGCATCAGCCCATCGCTTGGCTCAGGACCGAGACCAGCCGGGTGATCGAGGCCGGGGCGAGCGCCGCGTAGCCGATGACCAGGCCACCCGGCGCGCCCGGCGGACTCCCCATCCGGCACTCGGCGAGACCCTGCACGTCGAATCCGTTCAGGCGCAGCGAGGACAACACTGTCTGTTCACGGACCTGTGGCGGGAGTTCGGCCAGCAAGTGCAGGCCACTCGCGTCTCCCCGGACGACGACGTCCGGCGAGGCGGTGCCGAGCTCCTCGACCAGGTGCATCCGTCGCGTACGGTATCTGCGGCGCATCTGGCGTACGTGGATGTCGTACCCACCGGTCAGCAGCAGGTGGGCGAGCGCCAACTCGTCCATGGCCTGCCCGGCCAGGCTCGTGACCACCCTGCGGGCCACGAGCTGCTCTTGCCAGGCGCGCGGGGCGACCAGCCAGCCCAGCCGCAGTGCGGGTGCGAGCGTCTTGCTGACGGAGCCCAGCAGCACGGTGATATCCGGGGCCAGGCCCTGCAGGCAGCCGACCGGGTCGCGGGCGTAGCGGAACGCCCCGTCGTAGTCGTCCTCAATGAGCATCACGTCGTGCGCACGGGCCAGTTCAATGAGCGCGTGCCTGCGCGCGGCCGACAGGATCACACCGGTCGGGTACTGGTGTGCTGGTGTGAGCAGGACCGCCCCGAGCCGCCCCGGCTCGCGGATGGCGTCCACCACGATGCCTTCGCCGTCCACCGGCACGCTGACCACAGTGATCCCCCGCCGGGCCATCAAGTCACGCGCCCCAGGGCTGGCCGGATCCTCCACCGCGATGTGCCGGCGTCCGGTCGCGGCCGCCACGTCGGCCAGCAGCGCCAGCCCTTCGGCGACGCCATTGACCACCATCACGTACTCGGGGTCGATGACCGCGCCCCTGGTCCGGCGTAGGTATACCGCCAGTTCGGCGCGCAGCTGCTGGTGCCCCCGCGGGTCCCCGTAACCGAAGTCGGCGCTGCTCATGGTCATGAGCGCGTGCCGGTAGGCGGCCAGCCATCTGGTACGCGGAAAACCGCCCAGGTCGGGCAGGCCAGGGCGGGCGACCGGGGGTGGTACGGACGGCGTGGGTGCCGGGTCCGCCGCCGTGACCGAATCCGCGACACGCGTGCCGGACCCCTGCCGTGCCAGGAGGAACCCCTCGGCAAGCAGCTGCTCGTAGGCGGTCACCACCACGCCCCTGGACACGCCGAACGCCTCGGCCACGGACCGGCTCGGCGGCATCAGCGTGCCCGCAGGCAGACCACCAGTGCGGATCAGCTCACGGAGCAGACCTGCCAGCCGGATCCCCAGCCTGCCCGCCCCGGCCCGCTCCAACCGGCCGAGCGCGTCATGCAGTTCCTCGGCCGAGCAGCGGCGAATTGGTCCATGAAAATGCCCGACAGATTGGTTCTTGTTGCGAGCCATTGCGGCACCTTAGCGTCGCCGTATGTTAAAAGGCAGCGTGTTCGCGATGACCGCGATGGTCATGGTCGGCAGCTCCGTGGCGGTCCTGGGGGTGCTGCGCGACTTCCCCGTCTACACAGGCCAGGCACTGCGATTCGCACTGGCCGCGGCTCTCTTGCTGGTAGCGCTGAAGTTGCAGGACCGGCGTACCGGGCAACGTCCGCCGGCGGTCACCGGTCCGCAGTGGCTGCGCATCACCATGCTCGCCGCGATCGGCATGGTCGGCTTCAACGTCGCCGTCGTGGCGGCGGAGCAGCGCACTGACCCAGCACTGGTCGGCGTGATCGTCGGCTGCGCACCCGTGGTCATCGCCCTGATCACCCCGGTACTGGCCAGGACACCGCCGAGCCGGCGCATCCTGTTCGCCGGCCTGGTCGTCACCGCGGGGGCCGCGCTGGCACAAGGTCTTGGCTCCTCGACCAGCGTCCTCGGCGTAGTTTTCTCGGTGGGCGCTCTGTTGGGCGAGGTCGCCTTCGCTCTGGTGGCGGCCCCGCTGTTGGGCGACCTGGGAGCGCTGCGCGTCTCCACCTACGCGTGCGTGGCTGCCGTGCCCCTCTGCCTGATCGGCATGGCTGCAACTGGCCAGTACGCGGTGCCGGACGGCAGCCAGCTACTCGCGCTGCTGTGGCTGAGCGTGGTCGTCACAGCAGGTGCGTACGTGCTGTGGTTCACCGCCGTGGGCAGCATCGGTCCGGAGCGGGCCGGCCTATTCACCAGTCTGATCCCCATCAGCGCGGTCGGCGTCACGGCCCTTATCGGTACCGGCGAGCCCACGTGGGGTCATGCATTCGGCGCGATCATTGTCCTCCTCGGCCTGCTGGTCGGCCTGACCACCAGGAAGGAACCGGACGTCACCATCGCCAGGGGCGCGGACGAACTGGCATGGCGCATGCCATGGGCAGGGCGCTCAGGGAACAGTCCGGACGGTGCACGAGCGGACGGCCTGTGACGTGCCCGGAGCAGGATGTCCCGCAGGCACCTGCGGTCATCCAGCGGCAGACGCCTCGAGACTCTGGCAACAGCATCTGCTGCGCAGCCCCACGGGCCGAAGCTCCTACCGTCAGTTACGGCAGGTTGCGTCCTGGCCCCTACAGCCAGTCCCGCCGCTTGAAGATGAAGTACAGGCTCACGCAGACCACAGCCATCAGCAGGATCGCGAACGGATACCCGGCCGCCCATTTCAGCTCGGGCATCGTCTCGAAGTTCATGCCGTAGATCGTGCCGACGAGGGTGGGGGCGAAGAGGATGGCGGCCCAGGAGGAGATCTTCTTGATCTCCTCGTTCTGTTCGAAGCCCGCCTCCGCCAGGGCCCGCATCTCCGCGTTCTGCTGCTGGGTGACCAGCGTCGCGTTGACGGTGAGGATGTCGGTGAGGGCCTGGCGGAAGCCGTCGACGCGTTCGCTGGTGTGGGTGACGTGGTCGGCGACGTCGCGGAGGTAGCGCTGGAGTTCCTCGTCCGTGCCGTACTTGGCGAAGCCCGCCATCAGGGCGTGCAGCATGCCCACCAGGGGGCGCGTGGCGCGCTGGAACTCCACGACCTCGCGGGAGAGTTCGTAGATGCGGCGGGAGACCGTCGGGTCGCCGCCGAAGACCTCCGTCTCGATCTCGTCGATGTCGTTCTGGACGCCGGACACGACGGGGGCGTAGCCGTCGACGACCGCGTCCAGGATGGCGTACAGGACCGCCTCCGGGCCGAGGCGCAGCAGCTCCGGGGTCTTCTCCATGCGGCGGCGTACGGCCGACAGGTCGGGGGCCGCGCCGTGCCGGACCGTGATGACGAAGTCCGCGCCGACGAACACGTGCAGCTCGCCGAAGTCGACCTCCTCGGGGGCGTCCAGGTACCGGGCCGCCCGCAGCACGACGAACAGCGTCTCGCCGTACCGCTCCAGCTTGGGGCGCTGGTGGGCCTCCATCGCGTCCTCGACGGCCAGCTCGTGCAGGTCGAACTCGGCCGCCAGGGAGAGGAGCTCCTGCTCGGTCGGGCGGGCCAGACCGATCCACGCCATGCCGTCGGGCTGGGCGCGCAGTTCGCGGAAGGTGTCGGCGAGGGAGTCCGGGGAGGAGACGCGGACGCCGTCGCGGTACAGCGCCGCCTCCACGACGCTGGGTGCCGTCGGCGGCGCCGGTGCGGGGTCCCGTTCCGGGTGGTGGTTCGAGGTGTCGGCGGGCGGCGTGCCCTGCGCGGACTGGGAGGATGCCCGCCGCCACGCGTGCTTGCGCGGCTGCTGCGGGCGGTGTGGTCGTCGCTCCGGAGTCACCGGCGGCCCTTCCCCTGGTCGTCCGACTTCGGCCCGGCGCTCGTGGATCCTGCCCCGGACATGCCCGGAGCAGGATATATGCGGCAGATGACGCGGGCGCGACAGGCGCCGGGAGGGGGCGGTGGGGTTGGGGTGGGGGTTGGGGTGAAGGCGGTCGACAGGGTGCGACAGCGGTTGGCGGGGCGTGAGGTGGTCGGCGGGGCGTGGTGGTGGGGGGTGGGGCTCGCGGCGGTGGGCGGTGGGGTGCGGGTGTGGTTGGTGAGGGACAGGGTGCCAGGGGGCCAGGGACCAGGGGGAGGCCAGGCGGCAGGGGGCGGCCGGGGGTGCCTCCGTCGGCGTACCCCTTGCGGACCGTATCTGTCCGCAAGCGGCGCTAGCGTGCGGAGCATGACGAAGACTCAGGGCGCCGCCCCCGTCCTCACCCGCCAGGCCCTCAACCGCGCCACCCTGGCCCGGCAGCTCCTCCTGGAGCGCGCCCCGATGGCCGCCGACGCGGCCCTCGCCCACCTCGTCGGGCTACAGGCGCAGAACGTGAAGCCGCCGTACTACGCCCTCGCCGCGCGCCTCGCGGAGTTCGACCCGATGGACCTTTCGGGACTGATGGCGGAGCGCGCCGTGGTCCGCGCCGTCACCATGCGGTCCACCGTGCACACCCTCACCGCCGACGACCTCCTCACCCTGCGGCCGCTCACCCAGGCCGCCATCGACCGCGAGCTGCGGATGTTCCGGGGCGGTCTGACCGGCGTTGACCTGGACCGGCTCGCCGCGCTCAGCCGGGAGTACGTCGAGGAGGAGCCCCGCACCCTCGCCCAGATCCGCGCCGAACTGCTGCGCCACTGGCCGGACGCGGACCCGCAGTCCCTCGGCATCGCCGCCCGCGCCCGGCTCCCCCTCGTCCAGGTCACCCCGCGCGGCCTGTGGCGCCGCAGCGGGCAGGTCGCCCTCACCACCGCCGAGCACTGGCTCGGCCGCCCCCTCGCGAAGGAGCCCGCGCCCGACGACACCGTCCTGCGCTACCTCGCCGCCTTCGGGCCCGCCTCCGTCAAGGACATGCAGACCTGGGCCGGTCTGACCCGGCTCCGCGACGCCTTCGAGCGGCTGCGGCCCGGCCTTCGCACGTTCCGCGACGAGCACGGCGTCGAACTGTTCGACCTGCCCGACGCGCCCCGCCCCGACCCCGAGACCCCGGCCCCGCCGCGCTTCCTGCCCGAGTACGACAACCTCCTGCTCTCCCACGCCGACCGCACCCGCGTCGTGGCGCTCGCGCACAAGGACCGCACCTGGACGGGCAACCAGGCCCACTGCACCTTCCTGGTGGACGGGTATCTGGCCGGGCTCTGGCGCCTGGAGGAGGCCAAGGACGGCGCCGTGCGGATCACCGTCGAGCCGTTCGGGAAGCTCACCAAGGCCCAGCGCGGTGAGGTCGCGGCGGAGGCGGAGCTGACGGCACGGCTCCTCGCGGCGGACGCGCCTTCGTACGACATCGGGTTCGGGGTCGTCGCCCCGAAGTGAGCCGTCGTCCCGAAGCGAGTCGTTCCGGAGTGAGTCGTCGTCCGGAGGCCAGTCGTCGTCCCGAAGCGAGCGGAGGCGGGGAGCGAGCGGGGCGGGAAGGGGCGCGGTCTCAGTCCGCGCGGCCCGTCAGGGCCACCGTCACCCCGAGCCCGACCATCGTGCAGCCGCCCGCCCCGCCGATCATCGCCAGCCTGCGGTCCGACCGGGCGAACCAGGTGCGCGCCGCCGACGCCGTCAGGCCCCACAGGGTGTCCGTGACCAGGCCGATGCCGATCGGGACCAGGCCGAGCAGCAGCATCTGCGCGGGTACGTGGCCTGCCGTGTGGTCGACGAACTGCGGCAGCACCGCCGCCGCGAACACGATGCCCTTCGGGTTGGTCAGGCCCACGAGGACGCCGTCGAGGACGGTGCGCACGTCCCCGCGCGCGGGCCGCCCGCCCGCGCCCGCCGCGCCGATCGCCGCCGCCTTCATCTCCTTGCGGTGCCGGAACGCCTGGACGCCGAGGAACACGAGGTACGCCGCGCCCGCGAGCTTCACCGCGAGGAACACCGCCGCCGAGCGCTCCAGGACCGAGCCCAGGCCGAAGGAGACCGCCACGATCATGAGGTACGAGCCCGCGACGTTGCCGAGGACCGTCGCCACGGCGGTGCGGCGGCCGTGCGCCAGGGCGCGGCCCACCACGAACAGGACGCTCGGCCCCGGGATCACGATCACCAGGGCCGACATCGCGGTGAAGGCCAGGAATCTGTCGGTGGACACCATGCGGGCCTCATCCCCCCTGCTGTGCGCCTGCCGGTGCGCGGGTGCCCTGTGGTCGTCCGCCCTGGGCGGCCCGCGGCGGACCGTGCCGGTCCTGCACGGTCGTGTACGCGTCATTGAACCCCGCGGCGCCCGGATCCGGCAGCGGAATCGGCACAGAGGGCTCGACCCCCTACGGCAGCACCCCCGCCCGCCGAGCCGCCACCACCGCCTCCCACCGCGTGTGCGCGCCGAGCTTCCGCATCGCCGACCGCAGGTAGCCCTTCACCGTCTCGGGGCGCAGGCCCAGGCGTTCGGCGGCCGCCGCGTTGGTGACGCCCCCGGCCACGCAGGCCAGCACGTCCAGTTCCCGCGGGGCGAGCCGGACGCCGGGGCCGGGGTCCGGTGCGGGGGAGTCGGCGGCCGCGTCCGTCAGCGTCCCGCACACCGCGAGCAGTTCCGCCCGCAGCGCGGGATCATCGATGCGCGCGGCCAGCGCGCGCAGCGCCCCGTGCGCCTCCCGCACGCGCTCCCACGCCGCGTCCCCGGAGCCGTACCCCCGCGCGGGCGCCTCCGCGGCCGCCTCCCGGGCCGCCGCCAGCATCGAGGCCGCCTCGTCCCGTACGACGAGGGCCTGTTCGAGGTCCCGGGCCGCCGCCACGGCCGCCGCGAGGGCCCGGTCGCCGAGGGGCTGCGCGGTGCGCAGGGCGCCGTACAGCAGGCCGCGCACCCGGCGGCGTACCACCAACGGGACCGCGAGCACCGCCCGCAGACCCTCCAGGGCGACGGCGGTGTCGTACTCGTGGCTGATCTGCCGGGACGCGCCGTAGTCCGCGACGGCGCAGGGGCGGGCCAGGGCGACCGCCTTGCCGCCGAGGCCGTTGCCCATGTGGATCGCGAGGCCGTTCAGGGAGTGCGTCGCGGTGCCGCTGAGTTCGGCGATCCGCACCCGCGCGGCGCCGTCCGCGCCGGTCATGAGGCCCCCGAAGGCCACGGGAAGACCCGTCCCGCGACGCAGCCGCACCAGCGCGGCCCGTACGTCCGCGGCCTCGCCGCCGTCCGCAGCACCCACGCGCCCGCTCCCTCGGCTCTTGCCCCGTGCCCCTGATGACCCCGGACGGTCCCTGACGACCCCGATGGGCCCCTGAAGGCCCCTGATGTCCACTGTGATGTCGGCCGCCCGCGCGGGACACCACCCCCGTTCGGGGGTAGTGAGACCTGCATCACGAATTACACGATGGTACGGACGAGCGGCGGTAAGTGGAATGCGAGCGGAATGCGAGGGGTGCGGATGACGGCGACCGGAGCGGGTGGCGGCGGCACGGAGGAGTTCCGTGCGGCACGGGACTTCCTGCTGCGCCACCGGGAGGACTACCGGGCCGCGTACGACGGCTTCGTCTGGCCCCGGCCCGCGCACTTCAACTGGGCCCTCGACTGGTTCGACGCCATCGCCGACGGCAACGACCGCACGGCGCTGCACATCGTCGAGGAGGACGGCGACGAGACCCGGCTCTCGTTCGCGGAACTCGCGGGGCGCTCCGCGCGTGCCGCCAACTGGCTGCGCGGGCTCGGCGTCGGAGCCGGGGACCGCATCGTCGTGATGCTGGGCAACCAGGCCGAGCTGTGGGAGGTCGCGCTCGCCGCGATGAAGCTGCGGGCCGTGGTGATCCCGGCGACGCCGCTGCTCGGCGCCGCCGACCTGCGCGACCGCATCGAGCGCGGCCGGGCCCGGCACGTGGTGGTGCGGGGCGAGGACGTCGCGAAGTTCGCGGACGTGCCGGGGGAGTACACCCGGATCGTGGTCGGCGCGCGGGGAGCGGAGGAAGCAACGGTCGCCGGGGGCGCCGACGACTGGATCCCCTACGACGGCGTCGACACCGCCCCCGCCGACTTCACCCCCGACGGCGTCACCCGCGCCGACGACCCCCTGATGCTGTACTTCACCTCCGGCACGACGGCCCGGCCCAAGCTCGTCGAGCACACCCATGTGTCGTACCCCGTGGGCCACTTGGCGACGATGTACTGGATCGGGCTCAAGCCCGGGGACGTGCATCTGAACATCTCCTCGCCGGGCTGGGCCAAGCACGCCTGGTCGAACCTCTTCGCGCCGTGGAACGCGGAGGCGACCGTCTTCATCCACAACTACACGCGCTTCGACGCGGGCCGGCTCATGCGGGAGATGGACCGGGCGGGCGTCACCAGCTTCTGCGCGCCGCCCACCGTGTGGCGGATGCTCATCCAGGCCGACCTCACCCAGCTGCGGACGCCGCCGCGCGAGGTCGTCGCGGCAGGGGAGCCGCTGAACCCCGAGGTCATCGAGCAGGTGCGGCGCGACTGGGGGGTGACCATCCGGGACGGCTTCGGGCAGACCGAGACGGCCGTGCAGGTCGCCAACACCCCCGGCCAGGAGCTGCGCCCCGGCTCGATGGGGCGCCCCACGCCCGGCTTCGCCGTCGAACTGCTCGACCCGGTCACCGGGGCGCCGGGTGCCGCCGAGGGCGAGATCGCGCTCGACCTGTCGGCGCGCCCGATCGGCCTGATGACGGGCTACCACGGTGACCCGGAGCGCACCGCGGAGGCCATGGCGGACGGCTACTACCGCACCGGCGACATCGGCGCGCGCGGCGCCGACGGCTATCTGACCTACGTCGGCAGGTCCGACGACGTCTTCAAGGCGTCCGACTACAAGATCTCGCCGTTCGAGCTGGAGAGCGCGCTCCTGGAGCACGAGGCGGTGGCCGAGGCGGCGGTCGTGCCCGCGCCGGACCCGGTGCGCCTGGCCGTGCCGAAGGCGTACGTGGTGCTCGCCGAGGGGTATCAACCGGGGCCGGACACGGCCAAGTTGCTGTTCGAGCACTCCCGGTCGGTGCTCGCCCCGTACAAGCGGGTGCGCCGTCTCGAGTTCGGCGCGCTGCCCAAGACCGTGTCGGGCAAGATCCGCCGCATCGAGCTCCGGGAGGCGACGGCCAAGGGGTCCGGCGCCGAGTACCGCGAGGAGGACTTCCGGTGAGCGCCACGGGGCTTTCGTACGCGCACGGCACCAGCAAGACACCCCTCCTCGGCGACACCATCGGGCAGAACCTCGCCCGTGCCGTCGCCGCCTGGCCGGACCGCGACGCGCTCGTCGACGTCGCGGCCGGCGCCCGCTGGACCTACGCCGAATTCGGCGCCGCCGTCGAGGAGTTGGCGCTCGGCCTGATCGGCTCCGGGGTCGGCAAGGGCGACCGGGTCGGCATCTGGGCGGTCAGCTGCGCCGAGTGGGTGCTCGTGCAGTACGCCACCGCGCGCGTCGGCGCGATCATGGTGACCATCAACCCGGCGTACCGCGCGCACGAACTCGCCTACGTACTCAAGCAGTCGGGCGTCTCGCTGCTCGTCGCCACCCGGGAGCACAAGACCAGCGACTACCGGGCGATGGTCGAGGAGGTCCGGGGCGAGTGTCCGGACCTGCGGGCCGCGCACTACATCGCCGACCCGTCGTGGGACGCCCTCGTGGACGCGGGGCGGTCCGTCGACCCGGCCGAACTCGTGGCCCGGGAAGCCGAGTTGAGCTGCGACGACCCGGTCAACATCCAGTACACCTCGGGCACCACGGGCTTCCCGAAGGGGGCCACGCTCTCCCACCACAACATCCTCAACAACGGGTACTGGGTGGGGCGCACCATCGGCTACGGCGAGCAGGACCGGGTGTGCCTGCCCGTGCCCTTCTACCACTGCTTCGGCATGGTCATGGGCAACCTCGGCGCCACCTCGCACGGCGCCTGCGTGGTGATCCCGGCGCCGTCGTTCGACCCCGTGGCCACCCTGCACGCCGTCGAGCGCGAGCGCTGCACCTCGCTGTACGGCGTGCCGACGATGTTCATCGCCGAGCTCAACCTCGCCGACTTCGCCACCTACGACCTGTCGTCGCTGCGCACCGGCATCATGGCCGGATCGCCGTGCCCCGTCGAGGTCATGAAGCGGGTCGTCGCCGAGATGCACATGGCGGAGGTCTCCATCTGCTACGGCATGACCGAGACCTCGCCGGTCTCCCTCCAGACCCGCATGGACGACGACCTGGAGCGCCGCACCGGCACGGTCGGCCGGGTCCTGCCGCACATCGAGGTGAAGGTCGTCGACCCGGTGAGCGGGGTGACGCTGCCGCGCGGGGAGTCCGGCGAACTGTGCACGCGCGGGTACAGCGTCATGCTCGGCTACTGGCAGGAGCCGGAGCGCACCGCCGAGGTCATCGACTCCGGGCGCTGGATGCACACGGGCGACCTCGCGGTGATGCGCGAGGACGGCTACGTCCAGATCGTCGGCCGCATCAAGGACATGATCATCCGGGGTGGCGAGAACATCTACCCGCGCGAGATCGAGGAGTTCCTGTACGCCCACCCGAAGATCGCGGACGTACAGGTCGTCGGGGTGCCGGACGAGCGGTACGGAGAGGTGCCGCTGGCCTGCGTCATCCTGCGCGACCCCGAGGAGACGCTGACGCTGGAGGAGCTGCGCGGCTTCTGCGCGGGCAAGCTCGCCCACTACAAGGTCCCGGCGGGGCTGCGGATCCTGGAGGGCTTCCCGATGACGGTGTCGGGGAAGGTGCGGAAGGTGGAGCTGCGGGAGCGGTTCGGCTGAGTCCGCGGCGCTGAGTCCGCGGCAGGGGCGGCGGGCGTCTCGCGCCCGGATCTCAGGCGCCCGTCGCCGCCAGTTCGTCCGCCGCGCCGTTCAAGGGCTCCGGCGTGCCCGAGAGGTCGATGCGGAACAGGGCCACGTCCAGCTCGTCCGCGCGGTCGCGGGCCGCGGGGGTGAAGTCGCACAGCGCGAAGCACACGCACGTCGCCGAGTGCGCCATGGCGGTCAGCCAGGCGCACTCGACATCCCGCAGCGACGTGTCCCGTACGGCGGGCTCGACCTGAGCGAGCACGCCGAGTGCCGCCAGCCGCGTGCCCGACGGCGGGCGCTCCTCGTCGGGGCCCGCCTCGCGCACGTCCTCGTAGCCGAGCCAGCGCAGATACAGCGCAGCCGTCGTCACCGCGTCCCCGGCGCTGCGGACGGGCAGGGGGCGGAAGGCAGGGCGGGGTGTGGGCGCGGTGCGCGGCAGGGGGATGTGGGACGGGGTGAGGGAGGGGTGGCCGTCCGCTGAAGTTCCGCCCCCGGCCTCCCCGGCCGCCGCGGGGCCCTCGTCCGTCCCATCTGTCTCGTCCGCCTCGTGCGACGCCACCGCCAACCGCAGCACCGTCCCGCACGCGCACCCCAGCTCGGGCCGCGGCCAGTCCGCCGTGCGCCCGCAGGCCGCGCACCGCACCGTCACCCAGGCGTCCGCGCCGGTCCGATGGGTGAGGGGGACGGCTGCGCCGTGCCGGACGGGGGGTACGACGGGTTTGCCGCAGGCGCAGGGAAACGCCGGGGGAGCGTAGGCCTGTTCATGGCGACACACCGGGCACCGCACCAGAACGCCGTCCTTCGCCATGGCCCTCACCGCCGCCCGTCCGCTGTCGAAGCTCCCCATCGTACGGAGCTCATCGTCGTACGGAAGGTGACCGCGCCGATACGCCATTTTGAGCTGGACGCGGGCCCCCGCATGCCCCGTGTGCCCCGGAATCCCTTGACGGTCCCGGCACGCCCCCTTACATTGCTTCCATATAGCAGAACATAATTTCCGCAATGTGGAATACGTCGCGAGGCGGGCCATGGCGCGGAAGCAGCACCGGAAGGCACGGCTCATCGCGGGGCGCGACGGTGGCCGTGGCTTCGTCAGCCGAAGCAGGAGAACTCAATGGCTCGTATGACCGCTGCCCGCGCGGCAGTCGAGATCCTCAAGCGCGAGGGCGTCACCAACGCGTTCGGTGTGCCGGGGGCCGCGATCAACCCCTTCTACAAGGCGCTCAAGGAAGGCGGCGGCGTCGATCACACGCTCGCCCGCCACGTCGAGGGCGCCTCGCACATGGCCGAGGGATACACGCGCACCCACCCGGGCAACATCGGTGTCTGCATCGGCACGTCGGGCCCGGCGGGCACCGACATGATCACCGGGCTCTACTCCGCGATCGGTGACTCGATCCCGATCCTGTGCATCACGGGCCAGGCGCCCACGAGCGTGATCCACAAGGAGGACTTCCAGGCCGTCGACATCGCCTCCATCGCCAAGCCGGTCACCAAGATGGCCGTCACGGTCCTGGAGGCCGCGCAGGTCCCCGGCGTCTTCCAGCAGGCCTTCCACCTGATGCGCTCGGGCCGTCCCGGTCCCGTCCTCATCGACCTGCCCATCGACGTCCAGCTCACCGAGATCGAGTTCGACCCGGACACGTACCAGCCGCTGCCGGTCTACAAGCCCGCCGCGAGCCGCGCGCAGATCGAGAAGGCCATCGGCATGCTCGTGAACTCCGAGCGGCCCCTGATCGTCGCGGGCGGCGGCATCATCAACGCCGACGCGTCCGAACTCCTCGTGGAATTCGCCGAACTGACGGGTACTCCGGTCATCCCCACGCTGATGGGCTGGGGCGCCATCCCCGACGACCACGAGCTGAACGCGGGCATGGTCGGCCTGCAGACCTCGCACCGCTACGGCAACGCCACGTTCCTCGAGTCCGACTTCGTCCTCGGCATCGGCAACCGCTGGGCCAACCGCCACACCGGCTACAAGCTGGACGTGTACCGCGAGGGCCGCACGTTCGTGCACGTCGACATCGAGCCGACCCAGATCGGCAAGATCTTCGCGCCGGACTACGGCATCGCCTCCGACGCCAAGGCCGCCCTCGAACTCTTCGTCCAGGTCGCGCGGGAGTTGAAGGCCGCGGGCGAGCTGCCCGACCGGAGCGACTGGATCGCCCGGGGGCAGGAGCACAAGTCCACGCTGCTCCGCCGCACGCACTTCGACGACATCCCCATCAAGCCGCAGCGCGTGTACGAGGAGATGAACAAGGCCTTCGGCCCGGAGACCCGGTACGTCTCCACGATCGGCCTCTCCCAGATCGCCGGCGCCCAGATGCTGCACGTCTACAAGCCGCGGCACTGGATCAACTGCGGCCAGGCCGGTCCGCTCGGCTGGACCATCCCGGCCGCCCTCGGCGTCGCCACGGCCGACCCGGACGCCCAGGTCGTCGCCCTCTCCGGCGACTACGACTTCCAGTTCATGATCGAGGAGCTGGCCGTCGGCGCCCAGCACCGCATCCCGTACGTCCACGTCCTCGTCAACAACTCCTACCTGGGCCTGATCCGCCAGGCCCAGATCGGCCTGGACATCAACTTCCAGGTCAACCTGGAGTTCGAGAACATCAACTCCCCGGAGCTCGGCGTCTACGGCGTCGACCACGTCAAGGTCGCCGAGGGCCTCGGCTGCAAGGCCATCCGCGTCACCGACCCCGCGGAGCTCGGTGCCGCCTTCGAGCAGGCCAAGAAGCTGGCTGAGGAGTACCGGGTTCCTGTCGTCGTGGAGGCGATCCTTGAGCGGATCACCAACATCTCCATGAGCCGCACCGCGGACATCAGCGATGTCACCGAGTTCGAGGAGGTCGCCACGGAGCCGTGGCATGCGCCGAGCTCGATCAAGACGCTGAAGGCGTAGTACGGCGCGGCTTCCTTGCCGCCCGGCCCCCGCCCCGGAGTTCGCCTCCGGGGCGGGGGCCTTCGCGTGTACGCCCCGGTCGGAGTGTGCGGGTGGGCCGCCTCCCGCCGATCGGCGCTCCGCGCCTCGTCCTCAAACGCCGGACGGGCTCTCTCCCACCCACCCGCCCGAACTTGCACCGGCCTGCCCAACAGCCCGGCACCCTCGGCCCCGAAA
>NZ_JBHXTE010000003.1:0-121941 GCF_042677545.1 Streptomyces sp. NPDC127108
GCGTACATCGAGAGGGCGCTGTGTTTCACGTGAAACACAGCGCCCTCTCGCGTGCCCGGCCCTACTGCTCCTGCGCGGCCCACCACTCCTTGAGCGCCGCCACCGCCGCGTCCCGCTCCATCGGCCCGTTCTCCAGGCGCAGCTCAAGCAGGAACTTGTACGCCTGGCCGACGGCGGGGCCGGGGCGGACGGCCAGGATCTCCATGATCTCGTTGCCGTCGAGGTCGGGGCGGATGGAGTCCAGCTCCTCCTGCTCCTGGAGGCGGGCGATGCGCTCCTCCAGGCCGTCGTACGCGCGCGACAGAGTGTTGGCCTTGCGCTTGTTGCGGGTGGTGCAGTCGGAGCGGGTCAGCTTGTGCAGGCGGGTGAGGAGCGGGCCCGCGTCGCGGACGTAGCGCCGGACCGCGGAGTCCGTCCACTCGCCCTCGCCGTAGCCGTGGAAGCGCAGGTGCAGCTCCACGAGGCGCGAGACGTCCTTGATGAGCTCGTTCGAGTACTTCAGGGCGGTCATGCGCTTCTTGGTCATCTTCGCCCCGACCACCTCATGGTGGTGGAAGGAGACCCGCCCGTCCGACTCGAAGCGGCGCGTCCTCGGCTTGCCGATGTCGTGGAGCAGCGCGGCGAGCCGCAGCGTCAGGTCCGGGCCTTCGGTCTCCAGCGCCATCGCCTGCTCGAGGACGATCAGCGTGTGGTCGTAGACGTCCTTGTGCCGGTGGTGCTCGTCGCGCTCGAGGCGCAGGGCGGGGAGCTCCGGCAGGACGTGGTCGGCGAGGCCGGTGTCCACGAGGAGCGCGAGGCCCTTGGCCGGGTGGGCGGACAGGACGAGCTTGTTCAGCTCGTCCCGGACCCGCTCGGCGGAGACGATCTCGATGCGCCCGGCCATCGCCTTCATCGCGGCGACGACCTCAGGGGCCACCTCGAAGTCCAGCTGCGCGGCGAAGCGCGCGGCCCGCATCATCCGCAGCGGGTCGTCCGAGAAGGACTCCTCGGGGGTGCCGGGGGTCCGCAGGACGCGCTCGGCCAGGTCGCCGAGGCCGCCGTGCGGATCGACGAACGTCTTCTCCGGGAGCGCCACGGCCATCGCGTTCACCGTGAAGTCACGGCGGACGAGGTCCTCCTCGATGGAGTCGCCGTACGACACCTCGGGCTTGCGCGAGGTCCGGTCGTACGCCTCCGATCGATATGTCGTCACTTCGACCTGGAAGCGCTGCTCGGCGCCGTCCACCCGGGCGTCCTTCTGGCAGCCCACCGTCCCGAAGGCGATCCCGACCTCCCAGACCGCGTCGGCCCACGGACGGACGATCTTCAGTACGTCCTCGGGGCGGGCGTCCGTCGTGAAGTCCAGGTCGTTGCCGAGCCGGCCCAGGAGCGCGTCCCGGACCGAGCCGCCCACCAGGGCGAGCGAGAACCCCGCCTCCTGGAAACGGCGGGCGAGGTCGTCCGCGACGGGGGAGACGCGCAGCAGCTCGCTCACGGCGCGGTCCTGCGCCTGGCTCAGGGCACGGGGATTGTCTTCGTTGGCGTTCGGCACAACAGAAAAGGGTACGTGCCCCGGGCGCCCGGGGCCGCCTTGATTTCCACGGGCCTCGTCAGGGCCGCGCACGGCGCTCACCACCGGCCTTGTGGACATCGCCGCCAGGTCTTCCGATCTTGTGGACCAGTCCGCGGCACTTAGGCCCGGCGCACCTCGTTACCATGCGTGGACGCAGCGAACGACTACCACCGACACAGCTGACGACGACGAGGGACGGGCAACGCGTGGCCGAGGCGGCAGATTTCCCGGGGACCAGCCCCTCACCTGCCCGCCGGTGGTTCCGGCGGACAGCGACACTGCTGGCCGGGGCACCACTGCTGGCCGGGCTGCTCCAGGTGCCCGTGAGCTCTTCCGCGCACGCCGCCGGCAGCGGGGTGACGACGGGCACGGCGACCGCGACCGGATCGGTGGGCACGTCGAGCGCCGCGGGCGCGCACACTGGCGCCGCGAACGCACGCAAGGCCTCCACGGGCACGAAGGCCACCCCCACCGGCTCCCGCACCGTCGACGTGTCCCTGGACTCCCTCACGCCCAGCGCGCCGCGCGACGGCGACACCGTCGTCGTCTCGGGCAAGATCACCAACGAGGGACGCCAGGCGATCACCGACGCCCATGTGGGCCTCCGCGTGGGCAGCGCCCTGGGCGGCCGCACGGACATCGACAGCGCCGCGAAGCGGACCGCGTACCAGCCGGGGCTCGACGGCTCCGAGGTCGGCGGGAAGTACGTGGAGAAGTTCTCCCGGCTCGCCCCGGGAGTCCCGTACGACTTCAGCATCTCCGTGCCCGTGAGCGCCCTGCACCTCAGCATGGACGGCGTGTACCAGCTCGGCGTGACGCTGACCGGCCAGACCGCCGCGCAGCCCTACCCGCAGGTGCTCGGCATCGAGCGGACCTTCCTGCCGTGGCAGGACGGGGCGGCCGACACGAAGACCAAGACGACGTACCTGTGGCCGCTCATCTCCACCACGCACCTCACGTCGAGGACGCGCTCCGACGAGGAGCAGACGCCGCTCTTCAAGGACGAGAGCCTGGCCAAGGAGCTCCAGACGGGCGGGCGGCTGCAGCAGCTCCTGACGCTCGGCAGTCAGCTCGACGTCGCCTGGGTCATCGACCCGGACCTGCTGGTCTCCGTCGACGCGATGACGACGAGCTATGACGTCGAGGGGCCGGACGGCACGACTGTCGCGGGCAAGCACCAGGCCGTCGCGAAGCAGTGGCTCAACCAGCTCCACAAGGCCGTGAAGGGCAAGAAGGTCGTCGCGCTCCCCTTCGCCGACCCCGACCTCGCCTCGCTCGCCCACAACGGCAGGGCCGTCAAGGGCTCGCTCGGCCACCTCAAGGAAGCCACCGAGGTCGGCGCCCAGGCCGTGGAGGACATCCTCAACGTCAAGCCCAGCTCGGACTTCGCCTGGCCCGCCGAGGGCGCGGTCGACCCGTCGGTCGTGGACGTCGCCACGTCGGCGGGCGCCCACTCGGTGATCGCCCGCAGCGACAGCCTGCGCGAGACGGGCGGGCTGCTGTACACGCCCAGCGCCGCGCGGCCCATCGGAGGCGGGACGACCGCCGTGGTCGCCGACGCGCGCCTCTCGACCGCCTTCCGCGGCGACATGACGGGGGCCGAGGACTCCACTCTCGCCACCCAGGAGTTCCTGGCCCAAAGTCTCATGATCACGCTGCAGGATCCGGACAAGCAGCGCAGCATCGTGGTCGCCCCCCAGCGCATGCCCTCGGCCAGCCAGGCCCAGACCATGGCGCGGGCGCTGGCCGCCCTCGACGACAAGCGCTGGTCGCAGCCGCAGGCCCTGACGGCGGCGGCGAAGGCCGAGCCGGACCCGAACGCCACCACCCAGGTCCCCTCGGCCGGGTCCTACCCCTCGTCGCTGCGCAAGCAGGAGCTGCCCCGCTCCGCGTTCGAGGAGGTCCAGAACACCCAGGGCAAGCTCGACCGCTTCAAGCAGATCCTCTCCGAGCCGGACCGCGTCATCACCCCCTTCGGGCGGGCCATGGACCGCGAGATGTCCACGTCGTGGCGCGGCCGCCCGACCGACGCCCAGAACTTCCGCAAGGGCGTGCAGGGGTATCTGACGAGCCTCATCCAGCAGGTGAAGCTGATCAACAAGTCCGACGTGAAGCTGTCGGGCCGCAGCGCGACCATCCCGGTCACGGTGCAGAACAACCTGGTCCAGGGCGTCGACCACCTCGTCCTGCGCCTGACGTCGACCAACCCCACCCGCCTGAAGGTCGGCGACGGACTCTACGAGGAGCAGCCCGTCAAGATCACGGGCGGCGGCCACACCCAGTCCGTGAAGTTCACCACCACGGCCAACGCCAACGGCCCGGTCACGGTCTACGCCCAGCTCTACACCGAGGACGGCGAGCCGTACGGCAACGAGGTCCGCTTCGACGTCAACGTCACCGAGTTCACCGCGACGGTGATGCTGGTCATCGGCGGCGGCGTGCTGCTCCTCGTCCTCGCCGGGTTCCGCATGTACACCCAGCGCAAGCGCGCGGCGCGGCGGCAGGCGGAGGCAGGCCCGGACGGCGGCCCCGACGGTGATTCCGACGCCACCCCCGACACCTCTCCCGGCACCGACCCCGGTTCGGCTGATCCCGAGCAGCCGAGTGACCCGACACCGGACACCGCTGTGGAAAGCACCGAGCCTTCGCACACGGGTGAGAGAGTGGACCGTTGAGCGATGTCGTGGCCGGTGGGCCCGCGGACCATGAGGTGGGGTAAACCATGAACGCGCCGTACGACGGTGAGCGCGGCCAGGGCGCGGGCAGCTCCGGTGCGGCCGGGGACCCGCCTCCCGGCCCTCACGATGACGGTCAGGTGCCGCCGCAGCACGCGCCTGACGCCTACCTCCAGGACGCGTACGCCCAGGACCCCTACCGGGCCCAGGACCTCTCGGCCCAGGACCCGGTGGCCGAGGCGCTCTACGACCGCGCGGCCCACCCCCCGCCGCCGCCCGGCAGCTACCCCGACCCGCAGCAGCTCTACGCCCAGCCGCCGTCGGCTCAGTACCAGCCGGACCCCCGCGTCTGGGCCCAGACCCCGCCGCCGGAGCCGGACGGCACCACCCGTCACCTCCCCTACGGCGACGACCCGCGCACCACGCAGTACGTGGGCGTGGACGACCTCGTCACCCAGGCGGGCGAGGAGCGGCACCAGCCGGACGCCTTCGCTCACCTCTTCCGGGACCAGCAGGGCAGCGGACACCGCGACCCGCGGGCCGGCGGCTACGGCGACCCCCAGGCCGCAGACCCACGCGCCCAGCAGGGCTACGAGGGCCAGCAGAACGCCCCGTACCAGGGACAGCAGGGCGGGGGATACCAGGGCCAGCACCCCGGCTACCAGGACCCGCAGGCGGGCGGTTACCAGGGACAGCCCGGCGCCGGGTACCAAGGGCAGCCCGCCGGTTACCAGGACCAGCAGGGCGCCGCCTATCCCTACCAGCAGCAGCCCGGCCAGGCCGCCTACCCGGACCAGCAGCAGCCCGGCGCCGGGTACGCCCACCAGCAGGGCGCCTACGCGGACCAGCAGCACGGCACGCCGTACGCGTACCCGCAGAGCGACCCCGCGTACGGCGAGCAGGGCGCCCAGTACGCGCAGCAGAGCGCCCCGTACGCGAACCAGCAGGCCGGTGGCTACTACCAGGACCCGAACCAGTACCCGGATCCCGGCCAGTACCCGGACCCGAACCAGGGCGGCTACTACCAGGAGCCGCAGCAGGGCGGCACGCGCCCGCCCGCGGGACAGGAGGCACCGGCCGTCCCGGCGCCCGCCAAGGCGCCCTCGTCGGCCCCCGCGGCGCCCGCGGGGAAGTCCGGTGGCCGCGCGTCCAGCCTGCTGAAGTCCAGCGCCGTGATGGCCGCGGGCACGATGGTGTCCCGCCTCACCGGCTTCGTCCGCTCGGCGATGATCGTCTCGGCGCTCGGCATCGGCCTGCTCGGCGACACCTTCCAGGTCGCCTACCAGCTGCCGACGATGATCTACATCCTCACCGTCGGCGGCGGCCTCAACTCGGTCTTCGTGCCGCAGCTCGTGCGCGCCCAGAAGAACGACGCGGACGGCGGCCAGGCGTACGCCAACCGGCTCCTGACGCTCGTCATGGTGGCGCTCGGTGTGCTCACGGTGCTCGGCTGGATCGCCGCACCGCTGCTGGTCCACCTGCTCTCCACGCCGGTCGCCAGCGACCCGGCGGCCAACGAGGTCGCCATCACCTTCGTCCGCTACTTCCTGCCGTCGATCTTCTTCATGGGCATCCATGTCGTGATGGGGCAGATCCTCAACGCCCGCGGGAAGTTCGGCGCGATGATGTGGACCCCGGTCCTCAACAACATCGTCATCATCGCGACGCTCGGCATGTTCCTCTGGGTGTACGGCACTTCCGAGAAGTCGGGCATGCGCGTCACGTCGATCCCCGACGACGGTGTGAAGCTGCTCGGTGTCGGCGTCCTGCTCGGGCTCGTCGTGCAGTCGCTCGCGATGTTCCCCTACCTGCGCGAGACCGGCTTCAAGCTGCGGCTGCGCTTCGACTGGAAGGGCCAGGGGCTCGGCAAGGCCGCCATGCTGGCCAAGTGGACGATGCTCTTCGTCCTCGCCAACCAGGCGGGCGCGATCGTCGTGACCCAGCTGGGCACCGCGGCGGTCAAGCACTCCGGCATGGACGGCACCGGCTTCTCCGCCTACGCCAACGCCCAGCTCATCTGGGGACTCCCGCAGGCCATCATCACGGTCTCCCTGATGGCCGCCCTGCTGCCGAGGCTGTCGCGCTCGGCGCACGAGGGCGACACCGGGGCCGTGCGCGACGACATCTCGCAGGGCCTGCGCACCTCGGCCGTCGCGATCGTGCCGATCGCCTTCAGCTTCCTCGCACTCGGCATCCCGATGTGCACGCTCATCTTCGGCTCGTCCGGCGTCAACGGCGCCACTCGCATGGGCTACATGCTGATGGCCTTCGGCCTCGGCCTGATCCCGTACTCCGTGCAGTACGTCGTCCTGCGCGCCTTCTACGCGTACGAGGACACCCGCACCCCCTTCTACAACACGGTCATCGTGGCCGCCTTCAACGCCGCCGCCTCCGGGGTCTGCTACCTGGTGCTGCCCGCCCGCTGGGCCGTGGCGGGCATGGCTCTCTCCTACGGCGCCGCGTACGCGATCGGTGTGGGCGTGGCCTGGCAGCGGCTGCGCAAGCGCCTGGGCGGCGACCTGGACGGGGCGAACGTGATCCGTACGTACGCCCGTCTCGCGCTGGCCTCCGTGCCGGGGGCGATTCTCGGCGCCGGGGCCGGGTACGCGATCACGAAGGCGCTCGGGCAGGGGGTCATCGGCTCGCTGGCCGCGCTGATCGTCGGTCTGGCCGTGCTCTTCGGGGTCTTCTTCGTGGCCGCGCGGCGCATGCGGATCCAGGAGCTGAACTCGCTGGTCGGTATGGTGCGCGGACGACTGGGGCGCTGATGTGAAGGAGTCCGCACAACCATCGTCGGCCACCGCGTGTCGTGCATAGCGCCGGACTGTGGGCACAATTGGCTTTGGCGTCTGACGAAGCGCAACGGATGGGGAGGCAGGAACGACGGTGGCGGAACGGAGCACGGCTGCCGTCGACGTGGCAGACAACAGCGGCGACGAGCCGCTGACCGCGCAGGCGGAGCAGTCCACGGCCGACGGGGTGGCCCAGACCCGGGAGCGGGACACGGCGGACGACGGAACAGCCAACACGAACGAGCCCACCAGCCCGCCCGGGGTGACGACTCCCCCGGAACTGCACAGCGGTCACAAACTCGCCAGACGTTATCGCCTCGAAGAGTGCGTCACCCGTCTGGACGGTTTCAGCAGCTGGCGTGCGGTCGACGAGAAACTGCGCCGGGCCGTGGGTGTGCACCTGCTGCCCGCCGACCATCCCCGGGCCCGCTCGGTGCTCGCCGCGGCCCGTTCCGCGGCGCTGCTCGGTGACCCCCGCTTCGTGCAGGTCTTGGACGCGGTCGAGGAGAACGACCTCGTCTACGTCGTGCACGAGTGGCTGCCCGACGCCACGGAACTGACCGCGCTGCTCGCGGCAGGACCCCTAGAGGCCCACGACGCCTACCAACTCGTCAGCCAGGTCACCCAGGCGATGGCCGCCGCCCACCGCGAGGGCCTCGCGCATCTGCGGCTGACCCCGAGCGCCGTGCTGCGTACCTCCTCGGGCCAGTACCGCATCCGCGGCCTCGCCGTGAACGCCGCGCTGCGCGGCATCAGCTCCGAGACCCCGCAGCGCGCGGACACCGAGGCCGTCGGCGCCCTGCTGTACGCAGCGCTGACCCAGCGCTGGCCCTACGACAGCGACGCCTACGGCCTGTCCGGCCTGCCCAAGGGCGTCGGCCTGCTCCCGCCGGACCAGGTCCGCGCGGGGGTGCACCGCGGCCTGTCGGAGCTCGCCATGCGTGCGCTCGCCAACGACGGTGCGACGGCGTCCCGCCAGGAGCCCGCGTGCCCCACGCCGGACGACCTGGTGAAGGCCATCGCGGAACTGCCCCGCATCCGGCCCCCGGAGCCCGCCTTCACGGCTCCTCCGGAGTACCAGCGCACGACGTACCAGCAGGGCAACTACGGCCGCGGCGCCCCGCCCCCCGGCACCACCCAGGCCGTCCCCGCCCCGCCGCCCCCGCTGCAGAGCCGCACCGGCAAGGCCCTCAAGTGGGCCGTCTCCGCGCTGCTCATCGCCGCGCTGGGCCTGGGCAGTTGGCAGCTCGCGGACGCGCTGATGGACCAGAACAAGAACGGCGACTCCGGCACGACGAAGACGACGGACGGCGACGACAAGAAGCAGCCGAAGCCGCCGAAGCCGATCGCGATCCAGAACGCGCAGGAGTCCACGCTCGGCGGCAAGCTGCAGGACCCCGAGAACGTCTCGAAGACGTACGACGGCGACACCTCCACGCTCTGGCGCACCAAGTCGTACGTGGACGGCCCTCGGCTCGCCCCGTACCGCACGGGCGTCGGCATCGTCTACGACCTCGGCTCCGCGAAGAACGTCACGGCTGCGTCGCTCGGCCTCAAGTACCCGGGCCACAAGACGACGGCGGCGCTGTACGCGGCCGACTCGTTGTCACCGTCCGGGACGGTCGACTCGATGAAGAAGATCGGTGACGGCACGACCACGGGCATCAACCTGACGATCAAGGCCGACAAGCCGGTCAAGACGCAGTACGTGCTTCTCTGGATGACGCACGTGCCGAAGTCCGGTACGGACGGCTACTACAGCGCGGGCTACAAGCAGGGCATCACGGACGTGAAGTTCAAGGGCTGACCGGTCCGGCGGACGCTGAGGGGCGAGGGGAGGGGTTCCACATTGGACAGCACCGAGCTCGGTGAGCTGGGCGACCAGGAGCTCCTTGCCCGCCATGTCGAAGGCGACAAGGACGCCTTCGGTGAGATCGTCCGCCGCCATCGCGACCGGCTGTGGGCCGTGGCCCTGCGCACCCTGGGGGACCGCGAGGAGGCCGCGGACGCCGTCCAGGACGCCCTCGTCTCCGCCTACCGCGCCGCGCACACGTTCCGCGGCCAGTCCGCCGTGACGACCTGGCTGCACCGCATCACCGTGAACGCCTGCCTCGACCGGGCGCGCAAAGCGGCGTCCCGGAAGACCTCTCCCGTCGACGACGCCGAGCGCCTGGACCAGCTCCTCGAACCCCACGAGTCGGCCGCGGCACCCGTCGAGCGCGGTGATCTGCACCGGGAGCTCCTGGAAGCGCTCGGCACCCTGCCGCCCGATCAACGCGCCTGCCTCGTTCTGGTGGACATGCAGGGCTATCCCGTGGCCGAGGCGGCCCGCGTGCTCGACGTTCCGACCGGCACAGTGAAGAGCCGCTGCGCGCGCGGCAGAGCCCGGCTCCTGCCGCTTCTCACGCACCTGCGGACGGAAGCACCGTCCCAGCGTGAGGACGACACGGGCAGCGGTGACGAGGACGCCCCCAGAAAGAACGCCCCGGGACGGAACCGGACCGAGGGGACAACCGTCCCACCGGCAGCGGAACCTCAGGACGCGGGGCCTCCTCCGGATGCGGGACCCAGCGACTCAGCGGCAGTGAAGGGCGGAGGTGGACGAGCGTGACCACGACGACAGACTCAGCCGGGCACCCGGACGTCGCCGAGATCTCCGACCTCACCGAAGGCCTGCTCTCCCCGTCGCGCACCTTGGACGTGCGGCAGCACCTGGACGACTGCCCGCTCTGCGCCGATGTCTACGCGTCCCTCGAAGAGATCCGCGGCATGCTCGGTTCGCTGCCCGGGCCGACCCGCATGCCCACCGACGTCGCGGAGCGCATTGACGCGGCCCTGGCGGCGGAAGCACTCCTTGACTCGACGGCCACGGCGACCGTCACCGAAGTCGAGGGGGTGAGCCTCGACGGCTCCGACCGCGAAAGCGACGCTGCCGCCGACTCCGGCCGTGAAACCACCGTCGAGCCCGTCGCGCATGTTTCACGTGAAACATCGCCCACGGACGCGCCCAAGCCGACCGCCGGATCCGGCGCCCTGCCGACCTCGACCACGAGCAGCCCTTCGGCGCACGGCCCCGCCGGACACCCGCGGGCGGCCACCGGCCCGGGTCGCGGCGGACGTCTGCGGAGCCGCCGACGCCGCACGACGATGCTCGGCGCCGTCTTCACCGCCGCTGCCCTCGGCCTGGGTGCCCTGCTGATCCAGCCGTGGAGCGATGACTCGACGGATTCCACCACCGCCTCCTCGACGGGCAAGGACACCTTCTCGAAGAGCAAGCTCGAAGCGCAGGTCTCCGACCTCCTCTCGGAGGAGCAGAAGATCTCGGGCACGGACACAGGGGGCAAGAAGCCCTCCTTCGACACTCGGTCCAGCCCTGAGGGAACCCCGCAGAAGGGCTCCACGATGCGCGAGGAGTACGTCGAGGTGCCCGCCTGCATCGAGAAGGGCCTCGGCGGTCGTACGCCCCTGGCCGCCAGCAAGGGCACGTACGAGGGAACGAACGCCTACCTCGTCGTGGTGCCGCACGACACCGACGGCGCGAAGGTCTCTGCGTACGTCGTGGATGCCGCCTGCGTGAGCCCGTCCGCGTCGCCCGACGCCAAGGGCAAGGTCCTGCTCACGGAGTCCTACGCCCGCCCCTGAGGCGTTCAGGACCCCCTCCTGACCTGTTTCCCGGCCTCGGTGCCGGGCTCCCTTCCCGTGCCCCGGCACGCGCTCCTTCCGTGTGCTCGGACACGTGGGGAATGCTCGCCCCGTAGGATCCGTTGGGTGGGGTGAGAGTCCTGAGACAGGCCCCCGGCAGTACGCAGTAGTCCCCAGAGACGAGGAATCAAGCCGTGACCGACGTCCGTAACGTGATCATCATCGGCTCCGGGCCCGCCGGCTACACGGCGGCGCTCTACACCGCGCGCGCCTCGCTGAAGCCCCTGGTGTTCGAAGGTGCCGTCACCGCGGGCGGTGCGCTGATGAACACCACCGATGTGGAGAACTTCCCGGGCTTCCGGGACGGCATCATGGGCCCCGACCTCATGGACAACATGCGGGCCCAGGCCGAGCGCTTCGGTGCCGAGCTCGTCCCTGACGACGTGGTAGCCGTCGACCTGTCGGGTGAGATCAAGACGGTCACGGACACGGCCGGCACGGTGCACCGCGCGAAGAGCGTCATCGTCACGACGGGCTCGCAGCACCGCAAGCTGGGCCTGCCGCGAGAGGACGCCCTCTCCGGACGTGGCGTCTCCTGGTGCGCGACCTGCGACGGGTTCTTCTTCAAGGACCAGGACATCGCGGTGATCGGTGGCGGTGACACGGCGATGGAGGAGGCCACCTTCCTCTCCCGGTTCGCCAAGTCCGTGACCGTGGTCCACCGCCGCGACAGCCTCCGTGCCTCCAAGGCCATGCAGGAGCGCGCCTTCGCCGACCCGAAGATCAAGTTCATCTGGGACAGCGAGGTCGCCGAGATCCACGGCGAGCAGAAGCTCTCCGGCCTCACCCTGCGCAACCTCAAGACGGGCGAGACCTCCGAGCTGCCGGTGACCGGTCTGTTCATCGCGATCGGCCACGACCCGCGCACCGAGCTCTTCAAGGGCCAGCTGGACCTGGACGACGAGGGCTACCTGAAGGTCGACGCCCCGTCGACCCGGACGAACCTCTCCGGCGTCTTCGGTGCCGGTGACGTCGTCGACCACACGTACCGCCAGGCGATCACGGCTGCGGGCACCGGCTGCTCCGCGGCTCTCGACGCCGAGCGCTTCCTCGCCGCCGCCGTGGACAGCGAGAACGCTGCCGCCGCGACTGTCTGACCCGACTGACCCCGCCAGCCCCACCGCAGCACCAAGTTAGGAGCCCCTCGTGGCCGGAACCCTGAAGCACGTGACTGATGCCTCCTTCGAGGAGGACGTGCTCAAGAGCAGCAAGCCCGTACTGGTCGACTTCTGGGCCGAGTGGTGCGGCCCGTGCCGCCAGATCGCGCCGTCCCTCGAGGCCATCGCCGCCGAGCACGGCGACAAGATCGAGATCGTCAAGCTCAACATCGACCAGAACCCCGCGACGGCCGCCAAGTACGGCGTCATGTCGATCCCGACCCTGAACGTCTACCAGGGTGGCGAGGTCGCCAAGACCATCGTCGGTGCCAAGCCGAAGGCGGCCCTGGTGCGCGACCTGGAAGACTTCATCGCCGAGTAGTCGACGTGTGCCGCGATGGCGGCAGGCGATGTTTCACGTGAAACACGAAGGGGCCAACCTCACCGGGTTGGCCCCTTCGCCGTTTGCCGCCCGGCCTACGGCGGCGCAGTGCGGGTGCTCGGCCTACAGCGGTCGGAGCGCTGGTTCCTTCTGGACCGCCCCGAGGAGCCGGTCGATGGCCAGCTCGACATCTTCCTTCCACGACAGCGTCGTCCGCAGCTCCAACCGCAGTCGCGGGTAGGAGGGGTGTGGGCGGACCGTCTTGAAGCCCACGGCCAGCAGATGCTCCGCGGGCAGTACACAGGCCGGCTTCTCCCAGCGCGCGTCGCCGAACGCCTCGATGGCCTTGAACCCTCGGCGCAGAAGATCCTTCGCGACGGTCTGCACGATGACGCGGCCGAGCCCCTGCCCCTGATAGCCCGGCATGATCCAGGCGGTCATCAGCTGCACGGCGTCGGGCGAGACAGGGCTCGTGGGGAAGGCGGTCGAGCGCGGCACATACGCGGGCGGTGCGTAGAGCACGAAGCCCACGGGCACGTCGTCGACGTAGACCACGCGGCCGCAGGACCCCCACTCCAGCAGGACGGCGGAGATCCACGCCTCCTTCTCCAGCTCCGGCGTACCGGCCTTTACCGCGGCCTGTCCGCTGACCGGGTCCAGCTCCCAGAAGACACACGTGCGGCAACGCTTGGGAAGGTCCGGAAGGTTGTCCAGCGTGAGCGGTACGAGCCGTCGCCCCATGAAGGCGGTTCCTCACTTCCTTCGCTCGCGGCGCCACGAGCGGCTGTCAGTGCGCTCCGTTCCCGGAGCAGGCTGCCGACGAAACCACCGACCGCCCCGAGCCCGAGCCCGGCGGTCATCAGTCCTGTGCGGCTCACCGATCGCATGGCCCCTGCCTCCCCTAAGAGGTGCCGTCAGGTGGATGCGCCGTACCCGATCGCATCGTATCCACGAAGCGATTGCGCCGAAACCGTAAGAAAGGAAAGAGCAGGCCGTGTTCCGGCACACACCGGACACGACCTGCTCTCAGGAGGTTCAGGACACTTCGTCCTAGGGCCTCACCCGTGACCTCATGGGCCTCAGTCCCGCTCGTCCTCCGAGGCGTTCTCGGCCTCAGCTTCGGCCTCGGCCTCGGCGAGCCCGTTCCTGAGCACCGGGCCTTCTTCCGGGGCGAGCGTGGCGAGGATGCGCTCCAGGTCCTCCAGGGAGGCGAAGTCGACGACGATCTTGCCCTTCTTCTGGCCCAGATCGACGCGCACCCGGGTGTCGAACCGGTCGGAGAGGCGTGTGGCCAGACCGGTCAGGGCAGGGGAGACGATCGTGCCGGCGCGGGGGCCCTTCGCCTTGGGCTTGCTCTGCGGCCGCGACCCCATGAGGGTCACGATCTCCTCCACGGCACGCACCGAGAGCCCCTCGGCCACGATGCGGTGCGCGAGCCGGTCCTGCTCCTCCGGGTCCTCCACGGCCAGCAGCGCCCGGGCGTGGCCCGCGGAGAGGACACCGGCGGCGACCCGGCGCTGCACCGTCGCCGAGAGCTTGAGGAGCCGCAGTGTGTTGGAGACCTGCGGACGCGAACGCCCGATGCGGTCGGCCAACTGGTCGTGCGTGCAGTTGAAGTCTTTGAGCAGCTGGTCGTAGGCCGCGGCCTCTTCCAGCGGGTTCAGCTGGGCGCGGTGCAGGTTCTCCAGGAGCGCGTCCAGGAGGAGCTTGTCGTCCTCCGTCGCCCGGACGATCGCCGGGATGCGCTCCAGACCCGCCTCACGGCAGGCCCGCCAGCGCCGCTCGCCCATGATGAGCTCGTAGCGCGCGGGCCCCAACTGCCGTACGACGACGGGCTGGAGGAGGCCGACCTCCTTGATGGAGGTCACCAGCTCCGCGAGGGCGTCCTCGTCGAACACCTCACGCGGCTGCCGCGGGTTGGGCTTGATGGAGTCGAGGGGAAGCTCCGCGAAGTGCGCTCCGGCCGGGCGCATCGGCTCCTCGGCCACGGTGGCGTTCGTGGGCTCGTCCGGCTCCTGGGAAACGGGGTGCTGGGGAAGCGAGGCCACCTTCGCGGCCGCCACACCTCGCTCAGCGGTGAGCACCGGCACGGCCGAGGGCGAGGTGGAGCCTCCACCCGCGGCCGGGGCCGCCGACTTCTCCGTAGGAGCCGCAGGGATCAGAGCGCCGAGACCACGGCCCAGCCCTCTCCGTCGCTCGCTCACTGCATCCCCTCCGTCATGTTCTGCTGTTCGTTCTGGTTGCCCACGTGGGCGTGCTGCACGTCGTAGCGCACGCCGACTCCGCGCAGGGCGATCTCGCGTGCCGCCTCGAAGTACGACAGGGCACCGCTGGAGCCCGGATCATAGGTCAGCACGGTCTGGCCGTAGCTGGGTGCCTCGGAGATGCGCACGGAGCGCGGGATGCTCGTGCGCAGCACCTCGTCGCCGAAGTGGTTGCGCACCTCGTCCGCCACCTGCGACGCCAGCCGGGTCCGGCCGTCGTACATGGTGAGCAGGATGGTCGACACATGAAGGAGCGGGTTGAGGTGCCCGCGCACCAGGTCGACGTTGCGCAGGAGCTGCCCCAGGCCCTCCAGTGCGTAGTACTCGCACTGGATCGGGATCAGTACCTCCGCACCGGCCACCAGAGCGTTGACCGTCAACAGCCCCAGCGACGGCGGGCAGTCGATGAGGATGTAGTCCAACGGCTGCTCGTAGGCCTGGATCGCCCGCTGCAACCGGCTCTCCCGTGCCACCAGGGACACCAGCTCGATCTCCGCACCCGCGAGATCGATGGTCGCCGGCGCGCAGAAGAGGCCCTCGACGTCGGGAACGGGCTGGACGATTTCGGAGAGAGGCTTGCTCTCGACCAACACGTCGTAGATGGAGGGGACTTCGGCGTGGTGGTCGACACCGAGAGCCGTGGACGCGTTGCCCTGCGGATCGAGGTCGATCACCAGAACGCGCGCGCCGTGCAGAGCGAGCGAAGCGGCAAGGTTGACGGTTGTCGTCGTCTTGCCCACTCCGCCCTTCTGGTTGGCGACCACCATGACTCGGGTCTGATCCGGTCGCGGCAGGCCCTCGCCTGCACGGCCCAGGGCTTCCACCGCCAGCTGGGCGGCACGACCAATGGGGGTGTCGTCCATCGGGCTCGGTGTTTCACGTGAAACATCCTCCCCCGCCGACTCGGTACGGGGACCGGGGACCGGATCGGTCATCGGTCCCGCGATGTTGGCGTCGGACCGCAAGGATTCACTCTCCTCGACTTCAGGCTCGCAATGAACAGAGCCTCCCATGCTTTCGGGGTCGTGAACCAGCGAGGCCCGGTCTTCTGTGGACGAATCCCCCTCTGTGGACAACTCCGTGCCCTTGTCGAGGGAACCAAGCGGCCGACGTTCGCGGGGTTCCGCAGCGCGGCCGCGGCTGATGATGCCATGCAGCAGTGAGCGACGTTTCACGTGAAACACGATGCACGGCGACCGGGGTGCCGCTGGTGCGACACCCCGGTATGCGTACGTTTGACAGCTTTTGTGGAGTACGGCTCGTCGTCAGGACGGATCAGCGACCGGACCAGCGGCGGACCAGCGACGGACCCGCCGATCTCATCGCCTCTCAGCGACGGCGCCGCGTCCGCCCCACCCGTGCGGCCTTGGCCCGCTTGGCCGCGAAGCGCACGCCACCCGGGCTCTCCCCGACCTCGACCCGCACCACGGTGGACAGCGGATCCACCACGCCCTCGCCCACCTGCACGACGGAGACGGACTCCGCGCCGAGCTTGCTCAGGGCAGCGCCCGCTGCCTTGACCTCTTCCTCGGCGGTGTCGCCCTTGAGGGCCAGCATCTCGCCGTACGGCCGCAGCAGCGGCACACCCCAGCCCGCCAGCCGGTCCAGCGGGGCCACGGCGCGGGCGGTCACCACATGGACGGGCGGCAGCTTGCCGAGGACTTCCTCGGCGCGGCCCCGGACGACCGTCACATGGTCGAGCCCGAGCAGCTCGACGACCTCGGTCAGGAAGTTCGTGCGTCGCAGCAGCGGCTCGAGCAGCGTGATCTTCAGGTCCTCCCGGACCAGGGCGAGCGGGATGCCGGGCAGGCCCGCGCCGGAGCCCACGTCGCACACGGTCACGCCCTCGGGCACCACCTCGGACAGCACCGCGCAGTTCAGCAGGTGCCGCTCCCACAGGCGGGGAACCTCACGGGGGCCGATCAGGCCGCGCTGCACGCCCGTCTCGGCCAGCAGCTCCGCATAACGAACCGCGTCCGGGAACCGCTCACCGAAAACTGTCCGCGCCTGCTCCGGCGCCGGGGGGAGCTCCGCTGCCTCCGTCACGGGGACCGTCCTTCCGTACCGCACTGGGTTCGCTGACTATCAGGCTGACAAAGACCGGCCCCGCCTGCGGACAGACGGGGCCGGGGAAAACGCGTGTGATCAGGCGGGGAGGACCACGACGAAGCGCTGGGGCTCCTCGCCCTCGGACTCGCTGCGCAGGCCGGCGGCCTTGACCGCATCATGCACGACCTTGCGCTCGAAGGGCGTCATCGGCTTGAGCTTCACCGGCTCGCCGGAGCTCTTCGCGTCGGCCGCGGCGTTGGCGCCGAGCTCGGACAGCTCCTCACGCTTCTTCGCGCGGTAGCCCGCGATGTCCAGCATGAGGCGGCTGCGGTCGCCGGTCTCGCGGTGCACCGCGAGCCGGGTGAGCTCCTGGAGCGCCTCCAGGACCTCGCCGTCGCGGCCGACCAGCTTCTGCAGATCACGGCTGCCGGCGTCGCTGATGATCGACACGGCGGCGCGGTCGGCCTCGACGTCCATGTCGATGTCGCCGTCGAGGTCGGCGATGTCCAGCAGACCCTCGAGGTAGTCCGCCGCGATCTCCCCCTCCTGCTCAAGGCGGGTCATGGTGTCGCCTGCCTCAGCAGCGGCGGAGGTGGTGGTGCCTTCCGTCACGGGATGGACTCCTTCTACTTCTTGGACGGGTGCTTGGGCCGCTGCTGGCCCTTGCGCTGCCCGGACTTGGCTTTGCTGCGGGTGCCCTGGCCGGGCTGCTGACCACCGGAGGTGCCGGGCTTGCCCTTGGTGCCCGCGTCCTTGGGTTCACCGGACTTGTTCGCGTCCTTGGCGGCCTGGTCGGCGGAACCGTCCTCGGACTTGGTCAGCGAGGGCTTGGCGCCGGGCTCCGCGTCCGTCTTCGCGGCTCCGGCGGTCGGACCGGCCTGGCGCTTGGCCTTGCTCTGGCGCTTGGGCTGCTGCCGCTTGGGCGCGCCACCGGCGGCCGGAGTGCCGTCCTCGGTGGTGGTGGTCACGGTGTCGCTGACCACGACCGTGCCGTCGGCCTGGGCCGCGAGTCCGGCCTTGTTCAGGCCGTTGATGAACTTGCGCTCGTACTCGTTGCGGTCGCGGCCCTTGGCGACGATGGCCTTGATGGCGCGGGACTGGCCACGGCTGCGGGTCTTCTTGGCCTCGGTGACGTGCTTCTGCAGGCGCTCCAGGTAGGCCGCCTGGGCCTTGGAGCCCGGGGTCGGGTTCTGGCGGATCACGTACATCTGCTGGCCCATGGTCCACACGTTGGTGGTCAGCCAGTAGACGAGGACACCGACGGGGAAGTTGATGCCGAAGACGGCGAACATGATGGGGAAGACGTACATCAGCATCTTCTGCTGCTGCATGAACGGCGTCTTCACCGTGGTGTCGACGTTCTTCGTCATCAGCTGGCGCTGGGTGAAGAACTGGGACGCCGACATCAGGATGATCATGAGCGCGGTCACGACGCGCACGTCGGTCAGCGAGGCGCCGAGGGAGGCGACCTTGTCGGCGCTGTCCGTGAACTTCACCGCGAGCGGGGCACCGAAGATGTGGGCGTCACGGGCGCTGTCCAGCAGCTGCTGGTCGATGACGCCGACCTTCTTGTTCGACGCGATGCCGTTGAGCACGTGGTACAGCGCGAAGAAGAACGGCGACTGCGCCAGGATGGGAAGGCACGAGGAGAGCGGGTTGGTACCCGACTCCTTGTACAGCTTCATCATCTCTTCGGACTGACGCTGCTTGTCGCTCTTGTAGCGTTCCTGGATCTTCTTCATCTCGGGCTGCAGCGTCTGCATGGCCCGGGTCGCCTTGATCTGCTTCACGAAGAGCGGGATCAAGCAGATGCGGATCAGGATCACCAGAGACACGATCGACAGGCCCCAGGCCCAGCCCGTATCAGGGCCGAAGATCGCACCGTACAGCTTGTGGAACTGCACGATGACCCAGGAGACGGGTGTCGTGATGAAGCTGAAGAAACCGGCAATCGTGTCCACTAATCAAGCTCCTTGAGCATGGGACGGGGTCTCGGCGGCCGGGCTCGTGGGAGCCGGGGGAAGGTCTCCGGACGGCACGCCAGCGGCGGAGGGCCCGCCCTTGCGTTCGCGCCAGGCGGCGCGCAGCATCTCGTGCCACCGCGGGCGCTTGCGCGGCGGTACATGATCGACACCGCCGAGCGACCACGGATTGCACCGCAGGATGCGCCAGGCAGTGAGCGCTGTGCCCTTGATCGCGCCGTGCCGATCGATGGACAGATAGCCGTAGTGGGAGCACGACGGGTAGTACTTGCAGACTGGGCCGAGGAGTGGACTGATCGTCCACTGGTACAGCTTGATCAGCGCCAGCAGCGGGTACTTCATCGCGCGCCCCCTCCCAGCAGCCGCTCAAGGGCGGCATCCAGGTCTCGGGCCAGCTGTGCATGGTCGGCATCACCCGCACCGGGCAACGCTCGTACGACTACCAGGCTACCGGGGGGCAACGAGGCCAGTCGGTCGCGCATGAGGTGGCGGAGTCTGCGCTTGACCGCGGTGCGGACCACGGCTCCACCCACGGCCTTGCTCACGACGAAACCCGCACGTGTCGGGGGAAGGTTCTCCCCCGACACGTGCGGGTCCGTTGCACCGCTACGTAGATGGACGACGAGAAGCGGGCGTCCGGCCCGACGACCCCGTCGTACCGCGGTCGCGAAGTCTTCGCGCCGCCTCAGCCGATGCTCGGTAGGCAGCACGACGTCATGACCTAATGCGCTTAGGCGGACAGGCGGGCGCGACCCTTGCTACGGCGGGACGCCAGGACGGCGCGGCCGGCACGGGTGCGCATCCGCAGCCGGAAGCCGTGGGTCTTCGCGCGACGACGGTTGTTCGGCTGGAAGGTGCGCTTGCTCACTCGGGGGCTCCAGAAATGATGTGTGTGGTGGCGGGGCATCGCCTGGCTGTCACCGTGCGCCCACGAGAAGCTCGCATACGCACCGAGTGCACCGCTTCACAATCACAGATCGTGATCTTTGCCCATCGGAGGCAGGCGGCAGCAGCCATCGACAACTCGACCTGGTTACGGTACGCGGGGCTACGCCATCCGGTCAAACCAGCCGTCATGGAGAGACACTGTGCACAGCCTGTGGACAACAACTTGAACCGCACCCGTCGCCCTGACTACCGTGGCTGAACTCCGTTTCGTTCCCTTCCCCCTGCCCCCGTCGACTTCCGTCCCTACCCGTCCCAAGAACCACACCTTCGTGGGACCTGTGAGAGAGCGTGCCCTGTGGCTGACGTACCTGCCGATCTTGCCGCAGTGTGGCCACGGGTTCTGGAACAACTTCTCGGAGAGGGACGGGGGCAAGGGGTCGAGGCGAAGGACGAGCACTGGATCAAACGGTGCCAGCCGCTGGCCCTCGTCGCCGACACCGCCCTCCTCGCGGTGCCGAACGAGTTCGCCAAGGGCGTCCTCGAGGGCCGTCTCGCCCCCGTCGTCAGCGAGACGCTGAGCCGCGAGTGCGGCCGCCCGATCCGCATCGCCATCACGGTCGACGACTCCGTGGGCGAGCCGACCCCGCCGGCGCCCCCGGTCCAGCAGCAGCCCCGGCAGCAGCCCCGCTACGAGGAGCAGCCGCCCCGGTACGAGGACCAGCCCTCCCGGTACGAGGAGCGCCCGCCGCGGTACGAGGACCAGGAGCCGACCCCCTCCGGTCAGGGGCATGACACCTACGACGGCTACGGCCGCCGCCCCGCCGACGAGCACGGCGGCCGCCCCGACCAGCTGCCGACGGCCCGCCCCGCCTACCCGGACTACCAGCGCCCCGGCGCCTGGCCGCAGCAGCCCCAGGACGACTACGGCTGGCAGCAGCCCCGCCTCGGCTACCCCGAGCGCGACCCGTACGCGAGCCCGCCCCAGCAGCCCCAGCACGACTACCGCCCGCAGCCGCAGGACCGCGGGCCCTACGACCAGCAGCTCCCGGAGCGCCAGCAGCAGGACCGGCACGACCAGCACGACCGCCGGGAGCGGCACGGGATGCCCGAGCCGTCCGGCGGCGCGGGTGCGGGCGAGCACGGCGGCACCGGGCGGCACGGGGGACAGGCGGGGCACGGCGGTCCCGTGGGCCGCGGTGGCACCCCGCTGCCCGCGTCGAGCGGCGCCCCGGGGCCGCTGGCCGCGCAGCCCGCGCCGGCGACGGGCCCCGGTGAGCCCACGGCGCGCCTGAACCCGAAGTACCTCTTCGACACCTTCGTCATCGGCGCCTCGAACCGGTTCGCGCACGCGGCCGCGGTCGCGGTGGCCGAGGCGCCCGCCAAGGCGTACAACCCGCTGTTCATCTACGGGGAGTCCGGACTCGGCAAAACGCATCTGCTGCACGCCATCGGGCACTACGCCCGCAGCCTGTACCCCGGCACGCGCGTGCGCTACGTGAGCTCCGAGGAGTTCACCAACGAGTTCATCAACTCCATCCGCGACGGCAAGGGCGACAGCTTCCGCAAGCGGTACCGCGAGATGGACATCCTGCTGGTCGACGACATCCAGTTCCTCGCGGACAAGGAGTCGACGCAGGAGGAGTTCTTCCACACCTTCAACACGCTCCATAACGCGAACAAGCAGATCGTGCTGTCCAGCGACCGGCCGCCCAAACAGTTGGTGACTCTGGAAGACCGGCTGCGCAACCGCTTCGAGTGGGGTCTGATCACCGACGTCCAGCCGCCGGAGCTGGAGACGCGTATCGCCATCCTTCGTAAGAAGGCGGTACAGGAGCAGCTCAACGCCCCGCCGGAGGTCCTGGAGTTCATCGCGTCCCGCATCTCGCGGAACATCCGTGAGCTGGAGGGTGCGCTGATCCGGGTCACGGCGTTCGCGTCGCTCAACCGGCAGCCGGTGGACCTCGGCCTCACGGAGATCGTCCTCAAGGACCTGATCCCAGGGGGCGAGGACGCGGCCCCGGAGATCACGGCGACGGCCATCATGGCGGCGACCGCGGACTACTTCGGCCTCACGGTGGACGACCTGTGCGGATCCTCGCGCAGCCGGGTCCTGGTGACGGCACGCCAGATCGCCATGTACCTCTGCCGGGAGCTGACCGATCTGTCGCTGCCCAAGATCGGCGCGCAGTTCGGCGGCCGCGACCACACGACCGTGATGCACGCCGACCGCAAGATCCGCGCGCTGATGGCCGAGCGCCGCTCCATCTACAACCAGGTCACCGAGCTGACCAACCGCATCAAGAACGGCTGACAGCCAAGGCCTTACGCGGCCTCAGGGCGCTCCGGAGCACATGCCGGAGCGCCCTTTTCGTTGCCCACGCGCGCGTACCCACAGCTGTGCACAACGGAACGCGCAGCCCGGCCGCGACCTCCCCGACACCTGCCGTTCGAATACCGCTCGCATCGAGAACGTTCTCCACAGATCTGTGGCCTTTGCTCCTTCCACACCCTGGGGACTGGAGAGTTGTCCAGATCGTGTCCACAGGGGACCCTGCTGATTGATCATCAGGCCAGGTCAGACGGTTGTGGATTCGTGGACGAAGACTCTCCACAGACTGTGGATGAAGATCGTGTCCACAGGGCCGGTCCGGAGTTGTCCACCGACGGCCCACAGGAGCGGCCCGGTTGTCCCCAGCTTTCCCCGGCTTCCCCACAGGGCTGTCCACTGTTCGGCAATGCGACGCGCCCTCTCACCGGGACGAGTGAAAGGCGTCACACAAAGGTGCCGGGTTGGCCTGTGGGGAAGCTGGGTAAAGCTGGGGACAGGGCTGGGGAGAAGTACCCGCCTCCTGTGCATCGGGTGTGCAGAACTTTCGCCCGTCCACAGATCCACCCGGTTGTCCACCGCTGCCGCCCACAGGGCCCGTGGACAAAAAACGGGCTCTGACCTGCGCATTCACGGTTATCCACGGTTTCCACAGGCCCTACTACTACTGCCCCCTAGAGTCACCTGGGAATCCGTTTCGAAGTTGGGGCTGTGCACAACTCTCGGCTCGGCCCTCCGACACCTCTCGGCACGACTTGACCCCGACGGGCACCAGCTGTCAGTGCGGTGCGTCAGACTGGTCCCCAGTGCCAGCAACAGCAGGAGGGCGGCTAAGTGAAGATCCGGGTGGAACGCGACGTACTCGCGGAGGCGGTGGCGTGGGCGGCACGCAGCCTCCCGGCTCGGCCGCCAGCGCCCGTCCTCGCGGGCCTGCTGCTGAAGGCCGAGGAGGGCGCCCTCTCCCTGTCCAGCTTCGACTACGAGGTCTCGGCCCGAGTCTCCGTGGACGCCGAGGTCGACGAGGAGGGCACGGTCCTCGTATCCGGCCGCCTGCTCGCCGACATCTGCCGCGCCCTCCCCAACCGCCCGGTGGAGATCTCCACAGACGGTGTACGGGCGACGGTGGTCTGTGGCTCCTCGCGATTCACACTCCACACCCTCCCTGTGGAGGAGTACCCGGCGCTGCCGCAGATGCCCACGGCGACCGGCACGGTCCCCGGTGAGGTCTTCGCCGCCGCCGCGAACCAGGTGGCGATCGCAGCGGGCCGCGACGACACCCTCCCGGTGCTCACGGGTGTGCGCATCGAGATCGAGGGCGACAAGGTCACCCTGGCGTCCACCGACCGCTACCGCTTCGCGGTCCGTGAGTTCCTGTGGAAGCCGGAGGACCCGGAGGCCTCCGCGGTCGCCCTGGTGCCCGCCAAGACGCTCCAGGACACCGCCAAGGCCCTCACGAGCGGCGACACGGTCACCCTGGCGCTCTCCGGCTCCGGCGCGGGCGAGGGCCTGATCGGCTTCGAGGGCGCGGGCCGCCGCACGACCACGCGTCTGCTCGAGGGCGACCTGCCGAAGTACCGCACGCTGTTCCCGACGGAGTTCAACTCGGTCGCCGTCATCGAGACGCCGCCCTTCGTGGAGGCCGTCAAGCGTGTGGCCCTCGTCGCCGAGCGCAACACCCCGGTGCGCCTCAGCTTCGAGCAGGGCGTGCTCATCCTGGAGGCCGGCTCCAGCGACGACGCACAGGCTGTGGAAAGGGTCGACGCCCAGCTCGACGGCGACGACATCTCGATCGCCTTCAACCCGACGTTCCTGCTCGACGGCCTGAGCGCGATCGACTCCCCGGTCGCCCAGCTGTCGTTCACGACGTCCACGAAGCCCGCGCTCCTGAGCGGCAAGCCCGCGCTCGACGCCGAGGCCGACGACGCGTACAAGTACCTGATCATGCCCGTACGTCTGAGCGGCTGAGCCCACAGGTGTGTGGCCGCGTCCGGGCGTAGGCTCGGGCGCGGGTACGAAAGTGCCGCGGGTACGTATGCCGCTCGACGACGAGCGGCGGCGACGTGCCTTCACGCCACATCGCTAGTTAGGAACGCACTGATGGAGCTCGGTCTCGTCGGTCTCGGCAAGATGGGCGGCAACATGCGCGAGCGCATTCGCCGCGCAGGCCACACCGTCATCGGATTCGACCGCAACCCGGACCTCGCGGATGTCCACAGCCTCGAGGAGCTTGTGGGCAGGCTCGAGGGCCCGCGCGTCGTGTGGGTGATGGTGCCGGCCGGAGCCGCGACGCAGTCCACCATCGACGAGCTCGGCGAGCTCCTGCAGCCCGGCGACGTCGTCGTGGACGGCGGCAACTCGCGCTGGACGGACGACGAGAAGCACGCCGAGGAGCTGGCCGCCAAGGGCATCGGCTTCGTCGACTGCGGCGTCTCCGGCGGCGTCTGGGGCCTGCAGAACGGTTACGCGCTGATGTACGGCGGCGACAAGGAGAACGTCGCCAAGGTGCAGCCGGTCTTCGACGCGCTCAAGCCGGAGGGCGACTTCGGCTCGGTGCACGCGGGCAAGGTCGGCGCGGGCCACTTCGCGAAGATGGTCCACAACGGCATCGAGTACGCGATGATGCAGGCCTACGCCGAGGGCTGGGAGCTCCTGGAGGCCGTGGACTCGGTCACCGACGTCCGTGAGGTCTTCCGCTCCTGGCAGGAGGGCACGGTCATCCGTTCCTGGCTGCTCGACCTCGCGGTCAACGCCCTCGACGACGACGAGCACCTGGACAAGCTGCGCGGCTTCGCACAGGACTCCGGAGAGGGCCGCTGGACGGTGGAGGCGGCCATCGACAACGCCGTGCCGCTGCCCGCGATCACCGCGTCCCTGTTCGCCCGGTTCGCCTCGCGCCAGGAGGACTCCCCGCAGATGAAGATGATCGCCGCGCTGCGCAATCAGTTCGGCGGCCACGCGGTCGAGTCCAAGAGCGAGCACTGATCCACAGCCCGTACGGTTCCTCGTCCACAGCCTGTGTGGAGCGGCGAGGGACCGACAGCATGAAGTAGGCCGGGGGAGGTCGGCGCACACCATGCACGTCACGCATCTGTCGCTGGCCGACTTCCGCTCGTACGCCCGGGTCGAGGTTCCGCTCGACCCGGGCGTCACCGCGTTCGTGGGCCCGAACGGCCAGGGCAAGACCAACCTCGTCGAGGCCGTCGGCTACCTCGCCACCCTCGGCAGCCACCGGGTCTCATCGGACGCCCCGCTGGTCCGCATGGGCGCCGACCGCGCCGTCATCCGGGCCGCCGTCCGGCAGGGCGAGCGTCAGCAGCTCATCGAGCTGGAGCTGAACCCAGGCAAGGCCAACCGCGCCCGCATCAACCGGTCCTCGCAGGTCAGGCCCCGTGACGTCCTGGGCATCGTGCGCACCGTCCTGTTCGCGCCCGAGGACCTGGCGCTGGTCAAGGGCGACCCCGGGGAGCGGCGGCGGTTCCTCGACGAGCTGATCACCGCGCGCTCCCCGCGCATGGCGGGCGTCCGCTCCGACTACGACCGCGTCCTCAAGCAGCGCAACACCCTCCTGAAGTCGGCCGCCCTCGCACGCCGTCACGGCGGCCGCTCCATGGACCTGTCCACGCTCGACGTGTGGGACCAGCACCTCGCCCGCGCGGGCGCCGAGCTGCTCGCCCAGCGACTCGACCTGATCTCCGCGCTCCAGCCGCTGGCCGACAAGGCGTACGAACAGCTGGCACCCGGCGGCGGCCCCGTCACGCTCGACTACAAACCCTCCTCGCCGGAAATCGTCGGCCACGCGCGCGAGGAGCTGTACGAGCAGCTGATCGCTGCCCTCGTGGAGGCCCGCAAGCAGGAGATCGAGCGGGGCGTGACGCTGGTCGGACCGCACCGTGACGAACTACTGCTCAAACTTGGCCAGCTTCCCGCGAAGGGTTACGCGAGCCACGGCGAGTCCTGGTCGTACGCCCTCGCGCTGCGCCTCGCCTCGTACGACCTGCTCCGGGCCGAGGGCAACGAACCGGTGCTCGTCCTCGACGACGTCTTCGCCGAGCTGGACGCGCGCCGCAGGGAACGGCTCGCGGAGCTGGTGGCGCCCGGCGAGCAGGTCCTCGTGACGGCGGCTGTGGACGACGACGTGCCGGGTGTGCTCACGGGCGTGCGGTACTCCGTGGCCGAGGGCGCGGTGGAGCGCGTATGACCGGCCAGGAGCCGCAGCCGGACCGCGAGGCTCCGAAGACGGGTGAGACCGCGAACGCGCCCGGCGCCCCGGACACCCCCAAGACCCCCGAGCCCTCCGGCGTGGACCTCGCCCGCGTCGCCCTTCGTGCCGCCAAGGAGCAGGCACGCGCGCGGGGGGACGCGACGCAGCAGAAGAAGCAGGCCCGCCGCGGCGGACTGCGCTCCGGCGCGCGGGCGGACGGGCGCGACCCGCTGCCCCTCGGCTCCGCCATCAACCGGCTGATCACCGAGCGCGGCTGGGAGACCCCGGCCGCCGTGGGCGGTGTGATGGGCCGCTGGCCGCAGATCGTCGGCGACGACCTGGCCAAGCACTGCGTACCGCAGCGGTACGACGAGAACGAGCGCGTCCTGACCGTGCAGTGCGACTCCACGGCCTGGGCGACGAACCTGCGCCTGCTGGCTCCGCAGCTGGTCGCGCGCCTCAACGAGGACCTGGGACACGGCACCGTGCGCATCATCAAGGTGCTCGGTCCCGGGGGCCCCGCGCACCGCTTCGGACCCCTGCGCGCCCCCGGCAGCACGGGTCCCGGCGACACCTACGGATGACGTGATCCGGACCGTAGCTGGTGGTTGACCTCCCGAAGCGCTGAGTGCCGCTGTGAGCCTCTGGGACCCCGGGGCCGCATATGGGGAGTCGGCTGATGCCGGTTCAGGGCGGCACATGCGGACTCAGGTACCGGCAAACCCCCATCACTGTCGGCGCTACCGGTAGACTGGAAGCTAATCCCGCCCCAAGCGTGGGGAGCGACGGGAGAAGCTGAGCAAGAGCTGAACCAGGCTTACCAACGCAACACGCCGCAGCCGCTCCGGCGAGCGCCGGGAGCTTGGCTTGTGCTGTGCCAGAAAGGGCGCTTCGTGGCCGATTCCGGCAACCCCAACGAGAACATCCCGTCCACTGCCGCCGGCGCCGCCGGCGAGGTCCCCCCGGAGACGCAGGCAGCCGCCGCGGCCTCCGGAGAGGGTGCCTCGTCGTACGACGCCAGCGCCATCACCGTCCTCGAGGGTCTGGACGCGGTCCGCAAGCGGCCCGGCATGTACATCGGCTCGACCGGTGAGCGTGGTCTGCATCACCTGGTCCAGGAAGTCGTCGACAACTCCGTCGACGAGGCCCTGGCCGGTCACGCCGACACCATCGACGTCACGATCCTCGCCGACGGCGGCGTGCGCGTGATCGACAACGGCCGTGGCATCCCGGTGGGCATCCACCCCGTGGAGAAGAAGCCCGCCGTCGAGGTCGTCCTGACCGTGCTGCACGCGGGCGGCAAGTTCGGCGGCGGCGGGTACGCCGTCTCCGGCGGTCTGCACGGTGTGGGTGTGTCCGTGGTGAACGCGCTCTCCACCAAGCTCTCCGTCGAGATCAAGACCGACGGGTACCGCTGGACGCAGGACTACAAGGGGGGTGCCCCCACGGCACCGCTCGAGCGGCACGAGGCCACCGAGGAGACGGGCACGACCGTCACCTTCTGGGCCGACGGCGACATCTTCGAGACCACCGAGTACTCCTTCGAGACGCTCGCGCGGCGCTTCCAGGAGATGGCCTTCCTCAACAAGGGCCTGACGATCAAGCTGACCGACGAGCGTGAGTCGGCGAAGGCCACGGCGGGCGCCGACTCCGCCGAGGCCAGCGACGACACCGTCGAAGAGGTCCGCACGGTCACGTACCACTACGAGGGCGGCATCGTCGACTTCGTGACGTACCTCAACTCCCGCAAGGGCGAGGTCGTCCACCCGACCGTCATCGACGTCGAGGCCGAGGACAAGGAGCGGATGCTCTCGGTCGAGATCGCGATGCAGTGGAACTCTCAGTACAGCGAAGGCGTTTACTCCTTCGCCAACACCATCCACACGCACGAGGGCGGCACCCACGAAGAGGGCTTCCGCGCCGCGCTGACCGGCCTCGTCAACCGGTACGCCCGCGACAAGAAGCTGCTCCGCGAGAAGGACGACAACCTCACGGGTGAGGACATCCGCGAGGGTCTGACCGCGATCATCTCGGTGAAGCTCGGCGAGCCGCAGTTCGAGGGCCAGACCAAGACGAAGCTCGGCAACACCGAGGCGAAGACCTTCGTCCAGAAGGTCGTGCACGAGCACCTGACGGACTGGTTCGACCGCAATCCGAACGAGGCCGCGGACATCATCCGCAAGGGCATCCAGGCCGCCACCGCGCGCGTGGCCGCCCGCAAGGCGCGCGACCTCACGCGCCGCAAGGGCCTCCTGGAGACCGCGTCCCTGCCGGGCAAGCTCTCCGACTGCCAGTCGAACGACCCGACGAAGTGCGAGATCTTCATCGTCGAGGGTGACTCCGCCGGCGGCTCCGCCAAGTCCGGCCGGAACCCGCAGTACCAGGCCATCCTGCCCATCCGCGGCAAGATCCTGAACGTCGAGAAGGCCCGCGTCGACAAGATCCTCCAGAACCAGGAGATCCAGGCGCTGATCTCGGCCTTCGGCACCGGAGTCCACGAGGACTTCGACATCGAGAAGCTCCGCTATCACAAGATCATCCTGATGGCGGACGCCGACGTCGACGGCCAGCACATCAACACCCTGCTCCTGACGTTCCTGTTCCGCTTCATGCGGCCGCTCGTCGAGGCCGGGCACGTCTACCTGTCCCGCCCGCCCCTTTACAAGATCAAGTGGTCCCGGGACGACTTCCAGTACGCGTACTCGGACCGCGAGCGCGACGCGCTCATCGAGCTCGGCCGCCAGAACGGCAAGCGCATCCGCGAGGACTCGGTCCAGCGCTTCAAGGGTCTCGGCGAGATGAACGCCGAGGAGCTGCGCATCACGACCATGGACCAGGAGCACCGCGTGCTCGGCCTGGTCACGCTCGACGACGCCGCCCAGGCCGACGACCTGTTCTCCGTCCTCATGGGCGAGGACGTCGAGGCGCGCCGCTCGTTCATCCAGCGCAACGCCAAGGACGTCCGCTTCCTCGACATCTGAGCCGGTCAGGCACTCGAAGTCGCCGACTGCCGACTACTGACTGCTGACCGCACCGAAAGGATCTTGACCGGCCATGGCCGACGAGAACAACCCCACCACGCCCGAGGACGACGAGGGCCAGACGCTGCGGATCGAGCCCGTCGGGCTCGAGACCGAGATGCAGCGCTCGTACCTGGACTACGCGATGTCCGTCATCGTGTCCCGCGCGCTGCCCGACGTCCGCGACGGCCTCAAGCCCGTCCACCGCCGCGTCCTGTACGCGATGTACGACGGCGGCTACCGGCCCGAGAAGGGCTTCTACAAGTGCGCCCGCGTCGTCGGCGACGTCATGGGCAACTACCACCCGCACGGCGACTCCTCGATCTACGACGCGCTGGTCCGCCTCGCGCAGCCGTGGTCGATGCGCATGCCGCTGGTGGACTCCAACGGCAACTTCGGCTCCCCGGGCAACGACCCCGCCGCCGCCATGCGCTACACCGAGTGCAAGATGGCGCCGCTGTCCATGGAGATGGTCCGCGACATCGACGAGGAGACCGTCGACTTCACGGACAACTACGACGGCCGCTCCCAGGAGCCCACCGTCCTGCCGTCCCGCTTCCCGAACCTGCTGATCAACGGCTCGGCGGGCATCGCGGTCGGCATGGCGACCAACATCCCGCCGCACAACCTGCGCGAGGTCGCCGCGGGCGCCCAGTGGGCCCTTGAGCACCCCGAGGCCAGCCACGAGGAGCTGCTCGACGCCCTCATCGAGCGCATCAAGGGCCCGGACTTCCCGACCGGCGCCCTCGTCGTCGGCCGCAAGGGCATCGAGGAGGCGTACCGCACGGGACGCGGCTCCATCACGATGCGCGCGGTCGTCGAGGTCGAGGAGATCCAGAACCGCCAGTGCCTGGTGGTCACCGAACTCCCGTACCAGACCAACCCGGACAACCTCGCGCAGAAGATCGCCGACCTGGTCAAGGACGGCAAGGTCGGCGGCATCGCCGACGTCCGCGACGAGACGTCGTCCCGTACCGGCCAGCGACTCGTCATCGTGCTGAAGCGCGACGCGGTCGCCAAGGTCGTGCTGAACAACCTCTACAAGCACACGGACCTGCAGTCGAACTTCGGCGCCAACATGCTGGCGCTCGTCGACGGCGTGCCGCGCACGCTCTCGCTCGACGCGTTCATCCGCCACTGGGTCTCCCACCAGATCGAAGTCATCGTCCGGCGCACCAAGTTCCGGCTGCGCAAGGCCGAGGAGCGCGCGCACATCCTGCGCGGTCTGCTGAAGGCCCTGGACGCCATCGACGAGGTCATCGCGCTGATCCGGCGCAGCGACACCGTCGACGTCGCGCGCGAGGGCCTGATGGGCCTGCTGCAGATCGACGAGATCCAGGCGAACGCCATCCTCGAGATGCAGCTGCGCCGGCTCGCCGCCCTGGAGCGCCAGAAGATCGTCGCCGAGCACGACGAGCTTCAGCTCAAGATCAACGAGTACAACGCGATCCTGGCCTCGCCCGAGAAGCAGCGGGCGATCGTCAGCGAGGAACTCGCGGCGATCGTCGACAAGTTCGGCGAGGACCGCCGCTCCGCGCTGGTGCCGTTCGACGGTGACATGTCCATCGAGGACCTCATCGCCGAAGAGGACATCGTCGTCACGATCACCCGTGGCGGCTACGTCAAGCGCACCAAGACGCACGACTACCGCTCGCAGAAGCGCGGCGGCAAGGGCGTGCGCGGCACGAAGCTCAAGGAAGACGACATCGTCGACCACTTCTTCGTGTCGACGACGCACCACTGGCTGCTGTTCTTCACGAACAAGGGCCGCGTCTACCGCGCGAAGGCCTACGAGCTGCCCGACGCCGGACGCGACGCCCGCGGCCAGCACGTGGCGAACCTGCTCGCCTTCCAGCCGGACGAGCAGATCGCCGAGATCCTCGCGATCCGCGACTACGAGGCGGTGCCCTACCTGGTCCTCGCCACGAAGGCCGGTCTGGTCAAGAAGACGCCTCTGAAGGATTACGATTCGCCCCGTTCCGGCGGCGTCATCGCCATCAATCTGCGCGAGACGGACGACGGTTCGGACGACGAACTGATCGGTGCCGAACTGGTTTCGGCCGAGGACGATCTGCTTCTGATCAGCAAGAAGGCACAGTCGATCCGCTTCACGGCGACCGACGACGCCCTGCGTCCGATGGGCCGCGCGACCTCCGGCGTCAAGGGCATGAGCTTCCGCGACGGCGATCAACTGCTCTCGATGAATGTGGTCAGGCCCGGTACGTTCGTCTTCACCGCCACTGATGGGGGGTACGCGAAGCGGACCGCCGTCGACGAGTACCGCGTCCAGGGCCGCGGCGGCCTCGGGATCAAGGCCGCCAAGATCGTGGAGGACCGCGGTGAGCTGGTCGGCGCGCTGGTGACGGAGGAGACCGATGAGATCCTCGCCATCACCCTCTCCGGCGGTGTGATTCGTACGCGAGTCAACGAGGTCAGGGAGACGGGCCGTGACACCATGGGCGTCCAACTGATCAACCTGGGCAAGCGCGATGCCGTGGTCGGTATCGCACGTAATGCCGAGGCCGGGCGCGAGGCCGAGGAAGTCGACGGTGACGTCGACGAATCGTCCGACGGCGAACCGGCCGTCGGCACGGACGAGGGCACCGAGTCCCCGGCCGAGTAGCGCGAGGAGTGAAGTCATCGTGAGTGGAGCCACGGGCGCCGGATCCGCCGGGACGAGTGGAACCGGCACGGAAGGTGCCCGTGGCTCCGCCACTGACGCACCCGACTCGCATGAGTCTCATGGATCCCAGGGGGGGACTGTGACGGACACCCGAGGCCGGACGGGCACGGACACCGACGGCGGGAGCGCCGGAACGCGCCCCGGGGCTGCCGGGGGGCGCGCGGGGGACGAGGCGTCCGGGGGCGGGGCGTCCGGCAAGCGCGCCGGTGACAGCGCCTCCGGGGCACTGCCCGGAGAGCGGCAGCCACAGCAGAACAACCAGCCGTACCACCCGCCGCAGGCCTACCAGGCCGCACCCGCGGGCGCGGTGCGGCGTCCCCGCACGGGGGCGCGCACCACCCCGCGCACGCGCAAGGCGCGGCTGCGGGTGGCCAAGGCCGACCCGTGGTCGGTGATGAAGGTCAGCTTCCTGCTCTCCATCGCCCTCGGCATCTGCACGATCGTCGCGGCGGCCGTGCTGTGGATGGTCATGGACGCGATGGGCGTCTTCTCCACGGTCGGCGGCACGATCTCCGAGGCCACAGGATCGAACGAGTCCAACGGCTTCGACCTGCAGGCCTTCCTCTCGCTCCCGCGCGTGCTGATCTTCACGTCGATCATCGCGGTCATCGACGTCGTCCTCGCGACGGCCCTCGCGACCCTCGGCGCGTTCATCTACAACCTGTCGGCGGGCTTCGTGGGCGGAATCGAGCTCACGCTGGCCGAGGACGAGTAAGCGGGCTTCGCAAGGCCTTCGGAGGGCTCGGCGCGGGGCGCCGGGGGTGCGCTCGGCCCCTCCGCATCTATCGATTTTGGGACTGGCCCGGACGTGCGCTAATCTTCAGTGGTCAGCGCGCGGGGCGATCCCGAAGAGCGCGGCGGGGCTATAGCTCAGTTGGTTAGAGCGCATCCCTGATAAGGATGAGGCCACAGGTTCAAATCCTGTTAGCCCCACAGTTTCGTAGCAGTACGAAGGCAGTACGAAGAGGGCGTCTCCCCGAGTGGGAGGCGCCCTCTTCGCATGGGGGTGCGATCAGTGGAACAAGAGCTTGAAGCGGCGGGGCGGCGGGGGACCCTCGACGGAGCCCCCGAGCCGAATGAGCCCGCGACGGTCCGCGAGCGGGTACTGGGTGTGGTCTCCGCCGCGGTGCTGCTCGCCGGACTGGCCAAGACCTGCGCGACCGGCGTCCCCGTTGTCGTGGGGATCCTCGTCCTGGTGGCGGCACTGGTGCTGATGATCCGCTGGTCCTGGTTCCACCTGGGTGCCGACCGTCGCAGGCCCCACACGAAGGTGGAGAACGCGGCGATGGTGTTCGCCACGACGATGCTCGGCGCTCCGGGATCCAAGATCCTCTGGGGCGATCCGGCACCGCTGGGCGCGGCTCTGGCGGCAGCGGCCCTGCCGACCGCCGGTCTGCTGTCCTACCTCGTGCTGCGGTGGAGGCGCTGAACACGGCCAAAGAGAAGACCCCCGGCCGATGAGGGCCGGGGGTCTTCTCTTTATGCCGTCGTGCCGCCGTGCCGCCGTGATTACGGCTCAGCGGCGAGATGGTCCGCCGGCGGGGTCTGCGGGTCGTTCTGGTCCTCCGCGTCCGTCGTCGGCAGGTGGCGGCAGCTCGGTGTGGAGCCGTGGGCCTCGGCGCGGATGCGTTGCTTCATCGTGGGGGGCAAGGAGCGTTCGTATGCCGCCTGCCAGAGGGCCGCGAAGGGAGCCGTCGGGCTCACGGCGCTTTCGCACGTCGTAGTGGCCTGGTGCGCCGGGGCGGCCGCCGTGGCGGTCGAGGCGAGTCCCAGCGTGGCGAACAGTGCGAGCACCGCGGTGACGAGTGCGGTCCACAGCTTCATGGCCTTGGTGGCGGTCATGGCCCCTCACATTCAGGTTGGGCGATTTGCGTACTTTCCTCATGATGTGTATGCCGGGCCGGAAGTGCGGGACCGACGCCCGCGCCGCGTCGATGTTCTGATGAACACCACCCGGATGGGCGCAAGCGGCCCTAGGAGGCCAGGAAATGGGGCAAGGGCGGCGAATATCACAGTGGCTGGGGCGCGGGTGGAGTGCGATGGTCCGCTTCTACTGCGGTGATCGGGCCGGGAGTTGGGGCCGCGAGCGGGGCGGATCCAGGTCACCGATCGGTATCGGGCGGTGTGTATAGTCGGGCGCCAGAAGTCCCCTACGTCAAGGAAAGACGAGGTCGCGCGGTGAAGAAGCTTCTCCTGGTCGCACTGGCCGCCATCGGCGGGCTCCTCGTGTACCGCCAGATCCAGGCGGATCGCGCCGAGCAGGATCTGTGGACGGAGGCGACTGACTCCGTGCCCACGGGTTCGTGAGTATCGACAGCAGTCTCGTCACAGGGCCCCGGTCGCTTGAGCGGTCGGGGCCCTGTGCTGTCCCGGGGGTCTTTTGTCCCGCTTGTTCTGCCGGGTGGCGGGGGTTCTCCCGCGCGTGTACGGGGGTCCTGGGGACCCGGGTGGACCGGTTGCCCCCGATGTGACCTCGACGGCGTCACCCCTTTGGTTCACTTGCGCAATTTCATTCCTTGCTTGAGCAAATCGGTGGAGGGTGAGGTGCAGAGCGGCGTGATGAGGCGAGGCCGGGGCGGTCGGTCCGCGGTCGGTGCGGTCTTGGGCGCTGTGCTGTGTGTGGTGACGCTGCCGGGCGGCGGGGCCGGGAGCGGCGTGGCTGTCGCCAGGTCAGGGCACGCGGCCGTCGAGGAGAGCCCCGATCCGTACGCCTTCGACAGTGACGTGAAGGACGTCGACGGTGCGGCCAGTACGGCCGGGAGCCGGATGCTGGTGCCGGGGGCGACCTACCGGAGTGCCATCGGGCCTCCAGGGTCCTCGGGGTCCTCCTCCGCTTCCGGCTCCACCGGCAACGAGCTCTACTACCGGCTCGAACTCACCGCCAAGGACAGCGCGTACGTCTCCGTGACCGCGCTGCCGGGCCCGCGCGGCCGTGTCGTGTACGCGGACGGCATCAGGGTGTCCGTGCAGGACGCCGACGGCTTCACCTGCGACCAGGGCTCCGCGCGCATCGGCAACGCGGAGAGCCCGCGGCCGCTCACCGCCTCGGCGAAGCGGCAGCTCGGGGCGGACCAGAAGAAGTGCCAGACGGCGGGGACGTACTACGTAGTGGTCGAGCGGACCACCGATTCCAGGTCGCCGGTGTCGTCCACCCCGGAGAAGCCGTCTTCTTCCAAGGACTGGGACCTGGAGCTGTACGTCGCCTCCGAGCCAGCTCTGGCCAAGGCGGGGCCGACCACCCCGCCCGAGGACACGGGCTCCTCCCCGCAGCAGCAGCCTCCCGCCGGGGCACCGCTGCCCCGCACGGGCGGCAGCAGCTTCGGTACGGCCAGGGCGCTGGGCAAGGGCGTGTGGGGCGACCGTGTCCGGGCCGGGCAGACGCGGTTCTACCGGGTGCCCGTCGACTGGGGACAGCGGCTCTCGGTCACCCTGGAACTCGGCAGCGGCACCCGCACCGGCGACTTCGTGACGTCCGCACTGATCATGGAGCTGTTCAACCCGGTGCGCGGGCCCGTCGCGGACTCCGACGTCCCCTACGACGGCCGGCAGAAGTCGATGGCCCTGTCCCCGCTGCCGCCGGTCGCGTACGAGAACCGCTACGCACCCTTCGACCGGACCTCCGGCATGCGGTTCGCCGGCTGGTACTACCTCGTGGTCCACCTGGACCCGGACGTCGGCACGCGGTTCGGCGCGGACGAGACGGGGCTGACCCTGCGGGTGGGCGTCGCCGGTGAGCGGCGGCCGGCGCCCGCGTACGCCGGGGCGCCGCGCCCCGCGGACGGCTTCGGGGTCACGGAGCGCGACGAGGACGCGGCGCGGAACGGCGCCGGAGGCGGTCCTGGAGGCGGTGCCGGAGGGGGCGGCTCCGCCCGGCGTGAGCCCGGCTCAGGCGGCTCGGCGGCCGCCTCCGAGGGCGATATGGCCATGAAGGTGCTCGCGGCGGCCGGGATCGGCACGGGGACGGTGCTGCTCGCCGTTCTGGGGGTGTGGCGGGCTGTGGCCCGACGGAGGCTCGGCCGGATCTCGGCTTGAGCCGTACCGGGCTCGTATCGGACTCGTAGGGTCCGGCTCGTCGGATCCCTCGGTTCGCCCGGCTCGTCGGGTCCCCTCGGTTCGCCCGTCCTGTCCGCTCGCCCCGCCTGTCCGTTCGTTCGGCTCGGTCGCGGTGGCCTTCGTACGGTCCGTCAGATGCGGGTGAGGGCCCAGAAACCCACGGCGAAGCACGCCAGCGCGGCAAGCAGCATCGGCAGAGCCACCTTCACGGGCGGCCCGGGGCGCGGTGCGCGCGCGGCGACCGCGGCGTGCCGACGCTGGGCACGGCCCCTCGGCTGAAGTTCCGGGAGCGGGGCCGGAATTGGGGTGCTGAGAGATGGAACCTGTTGGGGCTGAGCGGTGTATGGAGAAGTAGGAGCGTAAGCGCGCTGCGCGGCGGGGGCGGCGGCCGAGGAGTGAGCGGGCTCCGGGGCGGCTGCGGATAAGGGGGCCGGGGCCGGGGTCTCGGGCGGGGTCGGGATGGGGGGTGGGGCGGGAGTCGGCGTCGGAGTGGGTGTGGGTGTGGGAGGTGTTGTCGGGAGCTCGGCCGGGAGCGGGGCCGGGGTCGGTGTAGGGGGAGTGGGTGGTTGCGTGGGCTGTGGGGGTGGCGCCTGGTGGGGCGGGATCGGTGGGGGGAGGTGGAAGCTGCCCGTCTCCGACATCGGGGGGTGCGCGGGGGGTGATGGCGGTTGTACGGGGTGGTGCGGTGCCGAGGGCCGGTCGGTGGAGGGCTGACCGGTGGACGACTGGGTGGAGAAGGGGTAGCCGACGGAGGGCTGACCTACGGAGGGCTGACCTACGGAGGGCTGGGTCGTGGGCGGGAGCGGCGTCGCGGGCAGGCCTGTGGATGCGTGGCCTGTGGAGGGGTGACCCGGCGATGAGTGCCCCATGGACGGCTGGCCCGTGGACGGGTGGGACAGAGGTGGGGGTGGTGGCTGGGACGGGGGTGGTTGTGGGGCGCGGGTGAGGGGGCCGTCGGGGCCGAAACCTGTGGGGAGCGGGGCGAGTTGATCGAAGATCTCGACCAGCTCGTCGTCGGGCCCGGGCTCGGGCAGCATCTCGGTGGCGGAGGTGAGCGCCTTGCGGGCACCCGTGGCGGTGCGGAACCGCGCCTGCGGGTCGGGTTGCAGGAGGGTGGCGATGACCTGCCACAGCGGTTCGGGAACGCCCTGTGGGGCCCCGGGAGTGCCGTGGGCCGCGAAGTGCTCGATCAGCGCCTTGGCGTCGGGCTTGGCGCCCTGCAGGAGGTAGAGGGCGACGAGGCCGACGGCGAAGAGGTCGGCGGTGAAGTCCGGTTCGCCGCCCAGCATTTGCTCGGGTGCGAAGTACCCGGGGGTGCCCACCACGTAGTCCGTCTCGGTCAGGCGTGGCTCGCCCTTGCGCATGGAGATGCCGAAGTCCGACAGGCGCAGGTGGGGCCGCCGCGTGCCGGTGGCCTCCAGGAGGATGTTGGCGGGCTTGATGTCGCGGTGGACGACGCCCTCCGCGTGCACGGCGGCGAGGCCGGAGAGGAGCTGGTCGAGGAGGGTGCAGGTGAAGTGGGCGGGCAGCGGTCCGTAGTCACCGATGACGTGGGCGAGCGAGCCGCCGGTGACCAGCTCCATGGTGAACAGGACCTGGTCGTCGTCGGCGGCCCAGCTGGCGGGAGCGAGCACGTGCGGATGGTCGATCCGCAGTGCCTGCTCCCGCACGAAACGCAACAGAGTGTGAGCGTTGCGCTGCTGAAGCACCTTGGCCGCCACATATCTGCGGCGGCGATGGTCCCAGGCACGCCATACGGCGCCCACTCCCCCGCGTCCGACCGGGTCGACGAGTTCGTACCGCCCGGCGAAGACCTCACCCATGGTCGTGCCCGCTCCCCTTCCGGGCCGCCCGGCAGCGGCCCGGCCGGCGGCTCAGCTCTGGTGCGCTTCGTAGTGGGCGACAGCGTCCGCGGTGCGGCCCGCTCCGTATACCCGAAGGAACTCTGCCAGTTCCGGGTGGGTCGGGGCGAGCGTGTCCGCGGCATCGATGATGTCGCCCGCCGCCGCGACGGAGCGCAGCAGCGACTGGATCTCACGCACCACGCGCTTCACCGTGGGTGCGCCTGAACTCGTGGTCGACTGGGTGGTGTTGGTCAGTACAGAACCCCCCTGGGACTTCTTGATCTCGTCCATGCGGTCCGTCGCCTCGGCGGCACTCACACTGCCGTCCGCGACCTGCCCCGACAGCTCCTGGAGGAGCTGCACCCGCTGGACCACGGCGGGATTGCCGATCTTGGCGCGCTGGCCACTCATCAGCTGCGACAGCATGGGTGCGGAGAGGCCGAGCACCCCGGCGAGCCGTGCCTGGTTCAGGCCCAGATCGTCGATGAGGCGACGGAACAGTGCCCCCAATGGCTCCCCGTACCAATTCCGCTGGAGCTCCCGTGCTCTCGCGGTTGATTCTTGTTGTGCAGCGTCCATCTTGCGTCTCCCCATCGCTTCCCCTAAGACGTGGTTCGCTGCCGCGAACCACGTCGAGCATCTTACGGAGAGTGGTCGCGCACGGGGAGCCCCAATCCTTTTGCGAGATCTGGGGGGTGACCCGGTACTCTGGTCTGCGACGCCCGCCGAGGCGCGATTTTTTCGCCACGGCATCGGCGCACGCGGGGCCTTAGCTCAGTTGGTAGAGCGCTGTCTTTGCATGGCAGATGTCAGGGGTTCGACTCCCCTAGGCTCCACGTCCCGAGAGCCCCTCTGGTCTGTGTTTTCGCAGGTCAGAGGGGTTTTCCTATGTCGTGGAAGCGGTCGGGACGTCCAGGGCGTGGACGAGCTGGGTCAGCTCCTCCTGGAAGAGTTTCCGCGGGCTGACGGTCTGGGTGCGCAGGTGGCCGTAGACCTCCAGTGACACCAGGCCGTGCAGCCGTCCCCAGATGCGCAGGGCGAGCGCGACGGCCGCGGGCGGCAGTTCCGGGAAAGCCGGGCGGACCTTGTCGAGGAGCCCGGGGTCGAAGTCGGACCACTCGAACTCGCTGGTCGCGTAGAGGTGTTGGGCGTGCGGCCAGGCGGCCGCGGCGAGTCCGGCGAGGCCGGTGCAGACGCGGCGCGCGGCGTCGGGGGCGGCGCCGCCGTCGGGGGCCCGGTAGCCGGGGACGGGGTCGCCGTAGATGAGGCGGAATCCCTCGGGGTGGGCGAGGGACCAGTCGCGAAAGGCGGTCGCCCAGGACTGGATCCGGGCGGCCGGATCCAGGGGGGCGCCTGCTTCCCAGGCGGTGTCCACGGCGTCGGCCAGGGCCGTGTACACGTCGTTGATCAGCGTGGTGACCAGGTCGTCGCGGGTGGCGAAGTAGCCGTAGATGGCGTTGGCGGTCATGCCCATCTCGCGAGCGATGGCACGCAGGGTGATGGCGTCCGGTCCGCCCGAGGCCATCAGGGCCAGCGCCACGCTCTTGATCTCGGCCGTCGTCTCGGCCCGCAGTCGCGCGCGCCTGCCCTGGCCGCCCGTGGGGCCTTGACCGCTCCCGGTTTCCCGGCCGTCCTTCGGTCCCCGGCTGTCCTTCGGTCCCCGGCCGTCCTTCGGCTTCTGGCCGCCGCCCTCGTCGCCTGTCGCTGTCACGCGGCAACTCTACAGTGTTTGTTTAGTCGACGGAGTGCAGTAACTTCACGGCGTATAGTTTCTGCGCGGCGTCACCTTCCAGGTGGCGTCCCATGTCCACGCGCGGAGCGGCAACACACGAACAGGGGAGAGCCATGCGCATCGGAGTCATCGGAGCCTCGGGGACCATCGGCAGCCGAGTCGTCACCGAGGCCCTCGGCCGGGGGCACCACGTCGAGGCGTACAGCCGGGACCCGGCGCGGGCGGCGAGCGAGGAGCGGCGGGAGAACGTCACCTGGGCCGCGGTCGACGCCCTGGACCCGGCGTCCATAGCGGCGGTCCTGCCCGGCCTCGACGTCCTGATCAGCGCGTTCCAGCCCGGCAACGCCGCGAAGGACATGGCGGACACGCTGCGCCGCTCGATCGCCGATCCCACGGTGTACGCCACCGTGGCGCGGGCCCTCCTGAAGGCCCTGGAGAGCCACCCCCGCACCCGGCTCATCGTGATCGGCGGCGCGGGGAGCCTGGAGATCGCGCCGGGGGTGGTGCGGGCCGACTCCGACGAGTTGCTGCACGCCACCCTCGACGAGGTCGGGCTGCCCCGCGAATACGCGGCGGCGGTGCGCGGCCACCGGGACGCCCTGAACGTCCTGCGGCTCTCGAACCGCCTGTGGACCTACTTCAGCCCGGCCGAGGACATCGCCCCCGGCGAGCGCACCGGCCGCTTCCGGGTCGGCGGGGACCAGCCCGTCCTGGACGCCGAGGGCCGCAGCCGCGTCTCCGCCGAGGACGCCGCAGTCGCCCTGGTCGACGAGGTGGAGCTGCCGCGCTTCGTCCAGCGCCGCTTCACCATCGGCTACTGAAGAGCCGAAGAGCTGAAGCACCGGAGCCTCGAAGAGCTGAAGCCCCGGAGTACCGGAGCCCGAAGCGCTGAAGCCGCCGTACAACGCGCGATGGCCGCCACGGAGATCGTGGCGGCCACCCGGTGCGGCACTGCGGACGTCGGGACCGTGCTCGGCCCCGGTGCGTCAGTGGTTGCCGGCGCCGTTGCCCGAGAGGATCGGGATGTCGCTGAGGATGTGCGACAGCGGCTCGTCGCCCTTGGCCTGCGTGGAGTTCTCCGTGCACTGCTGGTTCTGCGGGGCGGAGAGGACGTTGATGTCCTGGACCGCGACCGGCACGAGGCCGACGATGGAACCGGCGTTGACCTTGGCGGGCAGGCCGATGCAGGGCTTGTTGAGGGAGCCCTGGACCAGGGACATCTGCGGGCTCATGTTGCCGTGCGTGGCGGAGTTGCCGAACGTCTGCTCGGCGCCGTTGCCGCTGACGGACGTGGTGCCCGTGTCGTTGCCGATGGCCATGGCGGAGGGGGCGGTGACGGCCGTCATGCCGGCGGCGGATGCGGCGATCGCGGCGGTTGCCAAGATCTTCTTCATGGTGAGGAATTCCCTTCGGAGACAGGCTCCGTTGCGGAGCCGCATGGTGGTCAACTGGCCGACGGAACCGTGGTTTCGGCGATTAGCCCGGTCGGCCGAATAGTGTGCTGAGCGGAGAAACGGGCGGGCGCGACGACAGCCGCCGACCGGTCCGGGAAGCCCAAAACAGCGGGCCGCCGAGGAGAGGTGGCGGCCCGCTGGACTTGGTGCCGGTGTCAGTGGTTGTTGACGCCGTTGCCCGAGAGAACCGGGATGTCGTTGAGCAGGTGCGACAGCGGCTCGTCGCCCTTGGCCTGCGTGGAGTTCTCCGTGCACTGCTGGTTCTGCGGCGCCGACAGGATCGGGATGTCCTGGACCGCGACCGGCACCAGGCCGACGATGGAGCCGATGTTGGCCTTGGCGGGCAGCGCGATACAGGGCTTGTTCAGGGAGCCCTGAATGAGCGCCATCTGCGGGCTCATGTTCCCGTACGTGGCGGAGTTGCCGAACGTCTGGGAGGCGTGGTTGCCGCTCATCGTCTGGGTGCCGTTGTCGTCACCGATGGCGGACGCCGTGGAAGCAGTGGCAGCCGACGCACCGACGACGGAAGCCGTGACCGCGGCCGCAGTCATAACCTTCTTGAGCACAGCATTTCCCTTCTGGATATGAACCCCGTCCGTGGAGCACCCTGAGCAACTGCCGCAGCGGTGCGGGGTTGCTGCTGTTCACTCTTATGGCCCACCAATGGCCCAGGTTCGGGTCCGTTTCGGGCAGTCCGATGGTGGCGTTGTGCGGATAATCCGATCGTTGGGTACGGCGCCGCTCATGGTGGTGCGCATTTATATGAATGCGCCGAGCGCACCCGGTCCGCGGAAAAGATCCGATGGAGTGAATGAGCGGAACCAAACGTCCGACGGTGAGTTGAGCAGCCCGCAGTAACCTGTGCTTCTGCCAAGAAAAGGAACAGCAAATGCTCAAGAAGGCAATGGCAGCGGCTGCGGTCGCCGTCTCCGTCGTCGGAATCTCTGCCACCGCAGCTCCTGCCGCGATGGCCATCGGTGACGACGCCGGCACCCAGTCGGCGAGCGGCAACGGCGCCAAGCAGGCGTTCGGCAACTCCGTCACCAAGGGCGACATGAGCCCGCAGCTGTCCCTCGTCCAGGGGTCTCTGAACAAGCCCTGTGTCGGCCTGCCGGTCAAGGGCAACATCGGCTCCATCGTCGGTGTCGTGCCGGTCGCGGTCCAGGACATCCCGATCCTGTCGGCGCCGCAGAACCAGCAGTGCACGGAGAACTCCACGCAGGCCAAGGGCGACGAGCCGCTGTCGCACATCCTCAGCGACATCCCGGTTCTCTCCGGCAACGGCGAGCACAACGGCTGAGCCAGCACGCCGCAGCGACCGCCCGGGCCGCCCCGACTCCTTCGAGCGGGGCGGCCCGAGCGGCTTTTCCACGCCTGGATCCGGCAGGTTCGGCCTTTAATTCGGATGGCTCCGACATGAATTCGGCCGCCTGACTTCTTCGCGTACGGCTTTTGGTATCCCGATATGCAATAGCTGCCGACAGCAGTCGAGTGAATCTGGGAATTCCGGGGTGCTGCTGGTTTCTTCTGCTCTTGGTGGTCGTTGGTCAGGACTCAGGTCGCGGTGCGGGTGAAGATACTGCCCGCCCGGCTCTCACCGCCGTTAAGGCGCGACCGGTCAGAAGGGAAGATCTGTGAAGCTCAAGAAGAGCGCAACCGTCATCGCTGGTGCTGTCCTGGCACTGAGCTTCGGTGCCCCGGCATTCGCCGACGCGGGTGCCGACGGTGTGGCTGCCCACTCCCCGGGTGTCCTTTCCGGCAACCTCGTGCAGGTTCCCGTCCACGTTCCCGTCAACGTGTGCGGAAACAGCGCCGACCTCCTCGCGCTGCTGAACCCGGCGTTCGGCAACACCTGCGTCAACGACTGACGTACTGACGTAGCGACCCGGTCGTCCAGGCCGTGTCACCGCCGGCCTTGGCGGGCCTCAGGGCTCCCAAGGCCGGCTCCCCTTCGCTCAGAGGAAGACCACTAGATTGCGACAGGCCCTCACCAAAGGGGTGCTCTCGGCGGCGGCCGCCACGAGCATCCTGTCCCTGCCCGGCCAGTCCGCGTTCGCCGCAGCCGATGCGCACGGACAGGCCACGGGCTCGCCCGGCTTCTTGTCGGGCAACAACGTGCAAGCCCCGCTGGAGGTGCCGCTGAACGTCTGCGGCAACTCGGTGAACGGCGTGGGCGCGGGAAACCCGGCCATGGGCAACTCGTGCGCGCACACGTCGTCCCCGACCGCCGAGCGGGCACCGGAGCGTGCGGCTCCACCGCAGCGCGAGGCCGCGCCGAAGCCCGCGCCCGCGCCCGTGCCGAGGCCCGCACCGAACCCCGCGCCCGTCCCGGAGCGCGCGGCCCCCGCACCCGCCCCGGAGCGCGCGGCCCCCGAGCCCGCCCAGGCTCCCGCCTCCAAGCCCGCGACCGAGCCGGAGACCCCGGAACCCGCGGACGACGGCGGCGGTGCCAGTGCCCTCGGCGAGGCGTCCCACTCGCCCGGTGTGCTGGCGGGCAACCTCCTCCAGGCCCCGTTCGACGTGCCGATCAACGCGTGCGGCAACGCCGTCGAGGTCGTCGCGGCGCTCTCCGGGACCACCGGCAACAAGTGCGGCCAGGCCCCCGAGGAGACGCCCCCGGAGCCGAAGCCGCACGTGCCGCCGGTCAAGCCCGAGCCTCCCGCCGAGCGGGTCACGCCGCCCGAGCCGCACCGGCCGCCGCGCACGGTGCCGAGGGCCCCGGAGTTCCTGAAGGCCGCCGCGACCGCCAGGCCGCAGCGTCCCGCCCCGCGCGCCGAGGCGCCGGAGCACGGCAGCCAGCTCGCCGCGACCGGCATGGACCAGAACGCCCTCGCGGCCGCCGCGGCCAGCGCCGGACTGCTGGTCGGCGGGGCCCTGCTCTACCGGCGGGGACGCAGCACGTCCTGAGCGGACGCGGCACGTCCTGAACCACGCCGGGAGCGAAGAGGGAACGGCAGTAAGAAGAAGTAAGAAGAAGAAACAGTTGTAAGAGGCAGCAGCAAGAAGTGCGGTAACGCCGAAGCGGGCGGGTCGACGGGCGACCCGTCCGCTTCGTGCGTGGGTGCCCGTCAGCGCCCGGGTGCCCCGCTCTCGTACGGCGTCCTGCCGGTGGCATCGGCGGCGCGGGCCACCGGCACGGCGCCCGGCCGCCGCACCCGCCGTCGTACCCCCGCCACCAGGCGCGCCGCCGTGAAGCCCGCGCCCTGTACGAAGCGCATCGCGGGGCCGAAGCTCGACGCGGTCGGCAGACCGGCGACGAACAGGCCGGGCAGGGAGGTCTCGAACCCGGTGTCCACGTACGGGGATCCGTCGGGGAGTTGGCGCAGGGTGTCCCTTACGCCCAGGTCGAGCACGTCGATGCGGTGGGTCAGGGCGCGGAAGCCGGTGGCCGCGAGGACGTGGTCGGTCTCGAAGTCCGCGGCGCCGTCCGGGCCGTGGGTGGACAGGAGCACCTGCCCGTCGTGGTGGCGGGCGCCGGTGAGCCGGTGTCCGGTGACGACCTCGATCGCGGTGCCGGAGCGGGTCGCCCCGGCCGTCGTCGGGGTGCCGCCCGCCGGTCCTTCGACGCGGTCCCGCACCCACCAGGCGCCCGCCGGGCCGAGGGCGGTGGCGCAGACGCGGGCGCGGGTGGGTTCCGGGAGCAGCCGGAAGAGGCCGGGGCGTTCGGCGTAGAACCAGTTGCGCCAGCCGCAGCCGAGGCCGCTGTGCGGGGCGCGTGCCGACTGCCACCAGGGACGGTGCAGGGCGGGCGGCAGGGTGTTCCAGCGCACCTGGGGGGCGCGGGCCAGGACGCGTACGCGGGTGCCCTGTTCGGCGAGGAGCGCGGCCGTCTCCAGGGCGGCCTGGCCCGCGCCGAGGACCGTGACGTCCTTGTCGCGCAGGGGGCGCAGGTCCGCGTGGTGGCTGCTGTGCGAGACGCGGGCGGGGCCCAGGTCCCGTACCAGGGAGGGGATTTCGACGAACGGCATGACGCCGACGGCGAGTGCCACCGTGCGGCCGTGGCAGGTCTCGCCGTCGGCGGTCGTGACGGCGAAGCCGTCCGTGAGCGGGCGGACCGACCGGATCAGGCGTTCGTCGACCGGTGGCGCGGCCCGCTCGGCGAACCACAGGCCGTACGCGGCGAAGTGCTCGACCGGCAGCGGTACCCCGTGCTCCGCGCGCAGGCCCTCGCCCGCGCAGTACGCGGCCAGGCCGTACCGGGCGCCGGGGTCGGAGAGGTCGGAGGCCCAGGGCTCCGACTTCAGGAACATGCCGCGGGGCATGTGGTCGCGCCAGGAGGCCATGGGCCGGCCGAAGACGCGTACGTCCAGGCCGGCCGCCGCGGCGTGCGCGGCGATCGACAGGCCGTAGGGGCCCGCTCCCACGATCAGCAGGTCATGCATCGGTGACCGCTCGCTCTCTGTTCGTCGTGCCGGACAGGGTCGTGCCCGACAGAGCCGTGCCGGACAGGACGGCGGGGGAGGTCTCCCGCGCCCTGGTGGACAGCGTCAGCAGGATGTTCTGGGTGCCGCCCGCGAACCGGGCGCACGCGTGGCGCAGGACGTGGCGGCGCCAGCGGCGCCACAGGTCGGCGGCCGGGGCGGGGTCGTCGGCGGCGTCGGCGCCCGACCAGGCGAACTCCGCTGCCGGGGGCCGTCGTTCCGGGGTTCTGCGGGTGCGGCGCGGGGTGAGCCGGGTGCGCAGTGCCGTCAGCGGCGCGTAGTTCTCCACGACGAAGGCGCGGCCCGGCAGCGGGGCCGGTGCCGGGACCGGGCGGTGCGTCAGGTCGAGGTGGGCGGCGCGCACCACGTCGGTGCCGGTGCCGTCCGCGAAGAGGCGGAACTGGGCGCCGGGGCGCGGGTTGAAGTCGAGCAGGTGGTACGTGCCGGTGCGGGCGTCCCTGCGGAAATCCAGGTCGAACACGCCCCGGTAGCCGACGCCCGCGAGCAGCCGCCGGGCCAGCGCCCACAGGCCCGCGTCGTCCGCCCACTCGCCGACCGCCGTGAGCCCGGCCGCGCGGGGCCGGGCCCGGCGCTTGCGGCCCGTCCCGCCGCCGAACACCTCGCCGTCGCGGCCGACGTACCCGTGCACGAACCAGTCGGCTTCGGGGCCGCCGGGTACGTACGCCTGGAGCAGCAGGCGGCTGCCCGCGGCCGCGGTGCGCTCGTGCAGCGCCGCCGCCTCGCGCGGGGAGCGGACCAGGACGGCGCTGCGCAGGCCGCTGCCGCGGGGCAGCAGCCAGGGGCGGCTCCACTTCGCGACCACCGGGGCGCCCAGGGCCGTCACCGCCCCGGCCGCGTCGGCGGGCGTCGTGGGCGCGACCGTCGGCGGGTGCGCCACGCCGACGCGCGCGCACAGGGCCGCCAGGGCTGCCTTGTCGGCGAGGCGTCCTGGCAGGCCGGGGGCGGGCCGGGGCAGCAGATAGCGGTCGGCGAGGGCCTCGCGGACGGCGTCGACGGCGAGGGCGCCCGCGTCGTCCAGGGGGATCAGGACGGCGGGGCGGCCGACGCGGGCGGAGACCCGCAGCAGGACCGCGCGGACGTCCTGCGGTGTGGCCGTGGGCGGGGGTGGCGGGTGCATGCGGTGGAGGTGGCGGGAGCGGGCGACCGGGCTGTGCTCGTCGTCGGCCACCAGGTGCACCTCCACCCCCTCCCGGCCGAGGGAGCGCACCGCGCCCAGCGTGCCGTGGTGAAAGGGGTTCCGGTCGATCCGCAGCAGGACCGCGGGAACGCGTGTGTCCAGAGAATGCAAGGTCGGCCTTACTGATCGCTCGCCCAATGGGGCGATGTGCGGTCACGGAGGATTAAAGACTCGATTGGCGCAAAAGAAATACATATGACGGAACGTCAGTACGGGACGTCAGCAGCGACAGCGATCCATCGCGTCAGAAATATGTGTGACCGGTCCACGAGGAGCAGTCATGAACCCACGGCGTAGCCGACGCAGCGAGAGAACGGGCCGACGCGGAAAACGGCTGGCCTTCGTCGCTGCCGGAATCATCGCGTCGACGGCTGTGGTCGCCGTGCCCGGACACACCGCGGGGAAGGTGCCGGCGGCGGAGCCGACGCCCGGGCCCGCGCAGAGCCCGGACCCGGCCCCCGCACAGACCCCCGCCCCCGCCGGGAGCCCCGCGCCCACCGGGAGCCCCGCCCCCGCCGACCCCGAGCCCCCCGCCATCGGCGCCTACCTCGACTACGGCCCCCTCGGCGTCGACCGCATGACCGAGCTGAGCAAGTGGCTGGACGGGACCGAGCTGCGGGTCGGGCACACGTACCTCCCGGGTGACCGGTGGAGCAACATCGAGGGCGCGCCGCGCTTCCTGGAGAGCTGGGCGGACTGGCGCAAGGCCAAGGACGACCGGATGTTCGTCCTGAACGTGCCGATGCTGGAGCGCAACGAGGACCGCCTCGGCGACTGGCAGGTGCGCGCGATGCTGCGGCAGGGCGCGTCCGGGCTCTTCGACGAGCACTTCCGCGTCCTCGCGAAGCGGCTCGTCGACCTCGGGGTGCCGGACACGGTGATCGTGCTCGGCTGGGAGATGAACGGCACCACGTACACCCATCGTTGCGGTCCGGATCCGGAATCCTGGAAGACGTACTGGAAACGAATCGTCACCACGATGCGTTCGGTGCCGGGGCAGAAATTCAAGTTCGATTTCACCCCGAATCGCGGTCGGGACGCCATTCCGTGGACCGATTGCTATCCCGGTGACGACCTGGTCGACATCATCGGCCTCGATTCGTACGACCAGCCCAGCGGTGTGACGTTCGACCAGCAGGTGACGGAGGAGTACGGGCTCCAGCACCACGTGGATTTCGCGAAGGCCCACAAGAAGCCCATCTCGTATCCGGAATGGGGGCTCTTCCGCAACGGCGACAACGACGAGTACATGCGCCGGATGCTGAAGTGGATGGCCGAGCACAAGCCGCTGTACAACACGGTCACGGACTACTGCCCGCACGGCGTGTGGCAGTGCAAGGACAACCCCAAGTCCACGAAGGTGTACCGCGAGGCGCTCTCCGGCCTGCCGGTGAACCCGACGCCGAAGCCGACCGAACCGACCACTCCGGTTCGCCCGCCGCTCTGCTCGCCGCTGGACCTGGGCGACTGGGTCGAGTACTGGCTGGGCGGGAAGCTGTGCCTGCGGTTCGACTGGTGGGAGCGCAAGGAGCGGCCGCGCGCCTGAGGGGGCGCGCGGGGCGCGGGGGCGGATTGGCCCGGCGCGGTGGCGGAACCTTCACGGGGAAGTTCCGCCACCGGGCCGCCCCTCACCTCCGGGACCCTCACCTCCACGGCCCGCACTCCCCCCACCGCTACTCCCCCCACTCGTACGCCCCGCACGTTCGCGCCCCTGCTGCCGCAGTTGCCGTTCCCGGCGCACTCCCCGCGCCCACTCCCGCGCCGCGGCCTCGCCCACCGCGGCCGCGAGCAGCGGGGCCGTGCGGGCGTGGGCGAGGAGGAAGCGGCGGTTGGGGGCCGGGTCGGGGCGCCAGTGGTGCTTGTACGGTTCGTCGCCGCGCAGCAGGGACAGGGTGCGCGGGTGGGCGCCCGTGGTGTGCCGGGTGCAGGCGTCGAGCAGCATCGTGGCCACGTCGACCTTGCGTTCGCGCAGGCGTGGATGGGCGCCGTAGAGGTAGGCGCCCGCGAGCCGCGCGGACAGCAGGGTGACGTCGGCGGCAAGGACCTCCCCGTCCACATGGAACTCCGTGACCACCGCGTCGCCCGCCGCCACCATGGGGCGCACGGAGCGCAGCAGATGCTCGCGGAAGCGCGGCCGGAGGTGTTCGGTCGTCACCCTGCGCCCCTGCCACTGGAGTTGGTGCAGCCGCAGGAGGGTGGCGAGGGACGTCTCCACCTCGTCGGCGGGTACGACCCGGGCCTGGACGCCGACCGCCGTCAGCTTGCGCAGTTTGGCGCGGGCGCGCTGGGCCGTCGCCGTGGGCAGCCGCTTCAGGAGCTCGTCGACGGGCAGCGGCGGCAGTTCGAGGCAGGGCGAGTCGGTGAGCGCGCGGCGCGGGCCGCGCCACCGCTCGTACACGCTCTCGACGCAGGCGCCGGGCCGCGCCTCGCGGAAGTCGATCAGGGCGCCGCGGGCGAGCCCGCGCAACCCTTCGGTGAGGGCGTCCGCCGCGCGCTCGCGGCCGTCGGCGGCGAGCAGGACGTCCGCGAAGTCCGAGATGGCGCCGCCGAGCGGTCGCAGCGCGGGGACGGGCCCGTACACCCGCGTCAGCGGCGCCGCCGCCACGAGTTCGCCGCCGTCGCGGACGAGGAGCACCCGCAGCCGCCCGCGGCGGCCGTACGAGTGCCACCACGAGGTCAGCCACGCGTGGCTCTGGAACGGGGTCGCCTCCGCGCACTGCTCGTACAGCCGCCGCCAGGGCCCTGCCAGGGACGCGAACTCGGCCTCGTCCACGCAGAGTCCGGTGGTGAGCCCGGACCGGGTCGCCGTCGTCACGCGCCGCCCCGGACCTCGGCGGACGCGGGCCCCGGCACGGCGCCGTCGGGCAGCGTCCTGGCGGCGGCGCGGGGGCGCACCAGGAGCCCGAGGCCGCCGAGCAGGCCGCCCGCGCACAGGCCGACCAGGGCGGTCACCGGGGCGGAGAGCGAGGAGGGCGCGGCGGGCGCGACGGCGCGGGAGAACGGCAGGAGCTTGACCCGGGTGCTGTCCTTGGTGTGGCCGGCGCTCGTCGTGAGCGCGCGGGACACCGCGTTCGCGAGGGTGGCGGCGTCGCCCGGCCGGTCGGCCGACGCGGACACCGAGATCATGGGGGCGTCGGGCGAGGTCGCCACCTTGACGCGGTCCTGCAGCTCGGTGGGCGAGATGCCCGCGGCGATCTGGGCGTCCCCGAGGACGGCGAGCTGGGTGGCGACCCTGCCGTAGGCCTGCGCGAAGCCCAGGGCGGTGGCCGGGTCGGCCTTGGCTCCGGGCACGGCGACGACATAGCTGGTGGCGGTGTACTCCGGGGTCTGGAGCAGCCCGTACGTGCCGCCCGCCAGGGCGCCGAGGGCCGCGCAGGCCGGCAGGACGGTCCAGCGGGGGAGCCGGGGGAGCCGGGTGAGTCGTGTGAGGGGGGTGAGGGAGGCCGGGCGGGGGGTGGCCTGGGCGGCCTGGGCGGACGGTGCCTGGGTGCCCGGCGTGCTGTCGGTGCCGCCCGTGCCGGTCGCACTGCCGGTGGTGCCGGTGCTGCCGGTGGCACCTGACGTACCGCTCGACTTGTCGCCGGACGTGGTGGTCGTGTCCGAAGGGGCGCTCGAAGGGGCGCTCATGGAGAGTTCACCTCCTGGTTCGGGCCGGTGAGCACGGACGCGTAGACGTCCATCAGCCGACCGGCGCTGCGGGTGATGTCGTAGTGCCGCACCGCGGCGGGTGCCGTGCGCTGCCGCGGTGGTCCTGATCTGCGCAGGCCGTACAGGACCTGTGCGAAGGAGTCGGGGTCGCTCGCGCAGTACGCGGAGTTGGTGCGCTCGTGCGCGGGCAGCCCCTCGACGGCGGGGCAGGACGCGTACAGGACGGGGAGGCCGCAGGCCAGGCCCTCCACGAGGGCGAGGCCGAACGCCTCCTCCGGGGACGGGGAGGCCAGCGTGTCCATGGCCGAGAGCAGCGAGGGCAGATGCGTGGCGGCGTGCGCCGGGCCGCCGTCGCCGCCGTCTTCGTGTGCGGTCTCGCCCGCGAACCGCACCCGGTCGGCGAGGCCGAGCCGCCCGGCGAGACGGCGCAGCTCCGGCTCCTGCGGTCCCGCTCCCACGAGCAGCACCCGTACGTCGGCCGGGAGTTGGGCGGCGGCGCGCAGCAGGACGTCGAAGCGCTTGCCCTCGGTGAGGCGGCCGACGCCGCCGATGACGAACGCGTCGGCGGGCAGGTCGAGGCGCTCGCGCACGGCCGCGCGGGCGGCCGGGTCGAAGCGGAAGCGTTCGGCGTCGATGCCGTTGGGCACCACGCGGATGCGCTGCCAGGGCACGCCCCACCGGTTGAGGCGGGCGCCGACGGCCGGGGACACGGCGACGGTCATCCGGCCGAGCCGCTCCCCCGCGAGGTACAGCGCGCGCACGCCGGACGTCAGCGGGCGCCCCTCCATCTGCGAGTCGCCCAGGGAGTGTTCGGTGGCCACGACCGCCCGCACCCCGGCGACGCGGGCCGCGATCCGCCCGTACAGGCAGGCGCGGTAGAGGTGGGTGTGGACGACGTCGTAGCGGCCCGCGCGGATCAGCCGGACCAGGCGGGGCAGGGCGGTGACGTCACGGTTGCCCGCCATGCCGAGGTCGGTGACGCGGGTGCCGTCGGCGGTGATGCCACGGGCGACGCTGCCCGCGTTGGTGAGGGTCAGGACGTCGCAGGTGGCCGGTACGTGGCGGAGCAGCAGGCGCAGTTGCTGCTCGGCGCCGCCCATGCCGAGCCCGGTGATGATGTGCAGGACCCTCACGCGGTCACCGCCGCCGGGAGCGGGGTGTGGTCCGGGCGCAGGGTGCGGCCGCGCGGCCCGCCGGTGGCCTGCTTCAGGCGCAGCCGCAGGGCCGTGTCGCTCTGCCCGACGTGGATGCGGGGCAGGGCGAGCGGGCCGGTGAGGTCGCCCGGGGCGATGGCGCAGCCGTACGCGTACCCGGCGGCGCGCACGGCGGCCAGGACGCGGGGGTCCGCGTGGCCGTACGGATAGCAGAATCCCCGTACGTCACGTCCCGTCAGGTCGGCCAGGGCGGACCGGCTGTCCGCGACCTCGCGGCGTAGGGCGTGGTCGTCGGCCCGGGTGAGGTCGACGTGCGTCAGGCCGTGCGAGGCGACCTCCATGCCCTGCTCGGCGGCGCTCCGGATGCCGTCGGCGTCCAGGAGGGGCTTGCGCGGGCCAAGCGGGTCCCAGGCGTTGTCGCCGCCGAGACGGCCCGGCAGTACGAAGACGGTGGCGGTGCAGTCGTGGCGGCGCAGCAGGGGCAGCGCGTGGTCGAGGAAGTCGGCGTACCCGTCGTCGAAGGTGAGCCCCACGAGGCCGTGCCCCCGCCCCCGGCGGCATGCCTCCAGGAGCCGCTCCACCGACACCCCGCGCAGGCCGCGGCGGCCCAGCCAGGCCAACTGCGCGTCGAGGCGGTCGGGGGAGACGGTGATGTTGTACGGGTCGTCGGCGGGGTCGGCGACGGAGTGGTACATGGCGATCCAGCACTGGCTCGCAGGGCGCTTTTCGCTCGCGGGGCGCGGTGGGCGGGGTGCGGGGGGCCCCGGGGGTGGGGTGGGTTGGGCGCCCGGGTGCGGGGCCGTGGGGGGTGCGCCGCGCTGCGCGCGGCGGTTTCTCCCACCCGCCCACCCGTTGCTCTCGTCCGTGGGGTGGGCGTCGGGGGCGGCCGGGTGGGGGTTCGGGCGGTTGCCCGGGTGCGGCTGGGGGGTGGGTGGGTGGGCGCGGTCCTCGGGCGACATCCGGTGCTCGGGCGACACCCGGTGCTCGGGCGACAGCCGGTCCTCGGACGGCGTCCGGTGCTCGGGCGACAGCCGGTCCTCGGACGGCGTCCGGTGCTCGGGCGACAGCCGGTCAGTGGGGTGCGTGGGTCTCCCGGACTGTGTGAAGTCAGCGGTCATGGCGTCGCTTTCGTGTGGCGGGGCTGGGGGCGCTGAGGCGTGCGGTGGCGGCGCGCAGGGCGGGTACGCGGAGCGCCCACCCGGCCGCCAGGAACGACACCCCCACCACCAGGCCGCCCGTCACCACCGCGACGGGCGGCGGGCCGACGTGGTGGGCGCACCAGGCGCCCAGGCCCGCCGAGCACGCGGCGGCGAGGGTGAGGCGGCCCAGCTGCCCGGCGACGGCGCGGGTGCGCAGGGGGATGGCGCGCGGCCCGAGTGCGTGCAGCAGGAGCACCGCCGTGACGCAGATCCCGGCCGCGTTGGCGCCCGCGATGCCGTACACGCCCCACGTGCCCACGGTCAGGAAGCCGATCCCGGCCGTCGTGAGGATGCCGATGCCCATCGCGGCCAGCGGCTCCCAGGTGGCCCGGCCGACGGAGAAGTGGGCGCGGGCGAGGGCGCCCACCAGCGTGTGGCCGAGCAGCCCGATGGCGTACACCCGCATGACGGCGGCCGTCGCCGAGGTGTCCGCCGCCGTGAACGCGCCGCGCTGGAAGAGGAGATGGACCAGGTCGGGCGCGACGGCGACGATCGCCGCGGCGCCGTAGAGCACCACGCACCCGGCGAGCACCAGGTCCCGCTCGACCCGGTCCCGCGCCCGCTCGGTCTCGCCCGCGGCAAGGGCTCGCGCGACCACCGGGAAGGTGACCGTGCACAGCATCAGCGACAGGACCATCGGCATCTGCGCGACCTTCTGCGCGTAGTTCAGATGCGAGATCGCCCCCGCGGGCAGCGAGGACGCGAGGAACCGCTCGATGAGCACCTGCGACTGGCGGCACAGCGCGAACAGCAGCACCGTCCAGATGACGGCCGTCTCCAGGCGTACGGCCTGCTCCCCGCGAGCCACCGCCCGCCCGGCCGCCCCGGCCGCGCCCCGCAGCCGCAACTCCCGCCACAGGAAAGGCGCTTGTACGACGACCATCAGCACGCCGCCGAGCGCCACCCCCACCGCGGCCGCGCGCACGCCGAGCGGCGCGGCGAGCAGGAACAGGGCGGCGATGATGACGGTGTTGTAGACGACGTACACGGCGGCGGGCGCGGCGAAGCGCTGGTGGGCGCGGAGGGCCGCGCTGCAGTAACCGGCGAGGCCGAAGCTCAGGGCGCAGGTCGCGGTCAGCCGGGTGCAGTCCACGGCGAGCCCGGGGTCCGGCAGGCCCGGTGCGAGCGCGGCCACCAGGAGCGGGGCCGCGGCGATGAGCGCGAGGCAGGCGCCCACGAACCACAGGGTCATCCGGGGCAGGGAGGCGGCGACCAGGGCGCGTACCGGATCGGGCCCGGACCCGCTCCCTTCGGCCGCCGCGCGCCGGGCGAGCGCCAGGCTGAACGCGGGCACCAGGAAGAAGGCGAGCCCGTCCTCGATGAGCAGCGTCGCCGCCATCTCGGGCACGGTCCAGGCCACCAGGAACGCGTCGGTCGCGCTCCCGGCCCCGAAGAAGTGCGCGAGGACCTGGTCGCGCACCAGCCCGAGGAGGGACCCGGCGACGGTCAGGACGGCGGTGACGACGGCGGCCTTGGCGAGGAAGGCGTTGCCGGGGTCGGTGGCGGGGTCGGTGCCGGGGGGTGGGGCGGTGCCGGGAGGCGGGGCGGAGGCGGGGGGTGCGGTGGTGTCAGGAGGGGTGGTGGTGTCGGGAGGTGCGGTGGTGGGGGGTGCGGTGGTGTCGGAAGGTGCGTCCGTACGAGGGGTGGGATCCACCTCGGCCTCGGCTTCCGCCCCCGCCTCGGCCCCCGCCCCCGCCTCCGTGCCGGGCAACGTCGTCATCGCACCCCCGCCACGGCCTGCGGCGCGCCCGCCTCGTACGAACTCCCACTGCCGTACGAATGCCCACGGCCGTACGAACTCCCGTTCCCGTACGCCGAGTCGTCCGCCCTCCCCCGCAGCGCCCACCACGCGCACCCCCCGAGCGCCACCGCCGTCAGCACCGTGGACGGGCCGCCGATGTCGGCGTACATGAAGTCGACCAGTTGCCAGACGAGCAGTCCGCAGGCCGCGAGGGCGCAGTCGAGGCGCTCGCCCCCGGCCCCCGACCGGCCGTGCCGGGGCCGGACCCGCGCCCATCCCCGCACCGCGCACACCAGGAGCGCCAGCCAGCTGCCCGCCAGGGCGAGCAGGCCGAGGAGGCCCTGTTCGCCGAGGACGAGGAGGTACATGTTGTGCGGGGAGAGCAGCGGCTGGCGGCGGAACTCGCTGCCCGCGCCCGCCGTGTCGCTGCCGGAGGACAGGGCCAGGGAGGCGTGGCTGTCGCGGTGTTCGGGGAAGCCCTTGAGGCCGACGCCGGTCACCGGGTGGTCCCGCCACATGTCGACGGACGCCGCCCACATCGCGTACCGGTCGGTGACCGACTGGTCGGGGGCGTCCGTGACGTCGGTGATGCTGGTCAGCCGGTCCTGGAGCAGCTGCGACCCGAGGCCGAGCCCGGCCACCAGGACGACGCCCGCAGCGACCGCCACGAGCGCGGCCCGCAGCGCGTGCCGTGCCCCGGCGAGCAGCAGGACCACCCCGCAGGCCGCCACCGTCGCGATCCAGGCGCCACGGCTGAACGACAGCGCGAGCGGCACGGTCAGCAGCCCCGCGCAGGTCAGCGCGGCGGCCCGCTGCCGGGGCGCGCGCGGCCGGAAGGCGAGGGCGAGGGCGGCGATCAGCCCGTACGACACCACCGTCGCCATCCCCATGACGTCCGTCGGCCCGAACGTGCCCACCGCCCGGATGTCCGCGCCCATGTACGACGCCCCGGTCCCGGTGAGGTTCTGGTGCACGCCGAGCGCGCCCTGGAAGAGCGCGAGCCCGACGAACGCCCAGGCGAGCACCCGGAATTGGCGGGCGTCCCGGATGAGGACGAGGACGGCCGCGGGGACCAGGACGAAGACCTGGAGGTAGCGCGCGGCCCCGGTGATGCCGGTCGCCGCCGAGGAGGAGGCGCACGCGGCCGCGGCGATGCCGACGACGGGCAGGCCGAGGACCACGGCGGCGCTCCGGGTCAGGGGGCGGCGCGCGGAGCGGACGACGTGGACGAGGGCGCAGCCGACGACCAGCGCGGAGAACGCGTCGGCGGGGGTGCCGCCGGAGCCGTCGCCCGCCGGGACGGGCAGCGCGAGCAGGGCGAGGAGGGCGACGACGGGCAGGACGGGCAGGACGGTGGCCGTGTGGCGGAGGGCGGGGGGCAGCGAGGTGCGGGGGTGCGGTGTGCTGGCGTCCGGGGCGTGCGGACGCGGGGCGGGGGTGGCGTGCGCGTGCGGGGCCGGGTGCGGCAGGGTCTGGTCCACGCGCTCAGCTCCCCGTGCGCCGCAGCAGGCACCCGATCGTGCGCAGCAGGATGCACAGGTCCTGCCAGAGCGACCAGCTGTCGATGTACGCGTTGTCGTAGCGGCACCGGTCCTCGATGGAGGTGTCCCCGCGGAGGCCGTGGATCTGGGCGAGGCCGGTGATGCCGGTCTGCATCCGGTGGCGGTACGCGTACTGCGGGTGGCGCAGGCTGAACCGGTCGACGAAGAAGGGCCGTTCGGGGCGCGGGCCGACCAGGCTCATGTCACCGCGCAGCACGTTCCACAGCTGGGGCAGCTCGTCCAGGGAGGTGCCGCGCAGGAACCGGCAGAAGGGGCTCATGCGGTGCTCGTCCGCGACGCTCCACCGGGTGGCCGACTCCTGTGGGTCGGCGGGGCGGTGGGTGCGGAACTTCAGGAGCGTGAACAGCCGGCCGTCCTTGCCGACGCGCTCCTGACGGAACACCACGCCCGGGCCCTCGGTGGCGCGGAGCACCAGCGCGCAGGCGAGCAGCAGCGGCCCGGTGAGCAGGAGCAGGGTGCCGGACACGACGATGTCGAGCGCCCGTTTGCCCGCGCTCGGCCGGGGCCGGTCGGCGGCCACCAGCGGGCGGCAGTGGAATCCGGCCACGAACAGGGGGCGGGCGCGGTCGCGGGGCGCGGGGGCGGCCGGGCCGTGCGGGTCGACCTCCCACAGCTCGCAGCCGAGTCCGCGCAGGGCGGCGACGCGGGCGTCATCGGCGGGGGCGCGGCCGGAGAGGGCCAGGACGGCGCGGACGTCGTTCTGGATGACGGCGCGGTGCAGTTCGTCCTCGGAGGACAGCAGGGGGAGTTCGGGCGCGACGCCCCCACGCTGCTCGGGCCCGCCGCCAGGCCCACCACCCGGCCCGCCGCCAGGCCCCGCACCCCGCTCGAACTCGTACTCGTACGCGTCCTCGTACTCCTCGTCCCCCGTCTCCCCCACGACCCCCACCGGCCGCATCCCGCACCGCGGCCGCCGAAGGAGTGCCGCCGCCACGCTCCGCGCCTGGCCGCCGTGGCCGAGCACCAGGACCGGACGGGGCCTGCGCGCGGCCGCCGACCTGCGGTGCCAGTGGGCGAGGGCACGGCCGCCCGCGCCGAGCAGGCCGTGCAGCGCGGCGGCGGTGAAGAGGGTGGCCGGGGGCAGCGGGGTGAACGGGGGGACGAGGGGGTCGAGCGCCGGGGCCAGGGCGGGGGCGAGGGCCGCGGCGGCGCACCAGGCGAGGGCGATCCGCCAGGCGAGCGCGGGCAGTTCGTCGAGGAGGGACGGCGCGAGAGTGTCCTCGTACAGCCTGCCCTGGGCGTTGAGGGCGAGGACGCCGGTGAGGAGCAGGGCGAGCAGGGCCGGGGAGCGGTACGGGTCCGGGAGCAGCAGGGTCGCGGTCACGGCGGCGAGCGCGTCGGCGGTGAGCAGGGCGAAGGCCCGGTGGCCGCGGTGGACGGGCTGCCCGCCGCGGCGTCCGGCGCGCCCGGCCGGTGCTCCCCGGGGAGCGACGACGAGCGGCCCGGTCCGGTGCCGCTCGTCCTGCCGCGGGTGTCCGGACGACGAGGTGACGGTACGTTCCGCGCTCACGTGGTGCTGCACTCCCTGTGCTCGATGGGCGCCGGGCCCAGTAGTTCGCGGTACACCGCTTCGACCGCGGCCGCCGTACGGCGCACGTCGTGGTGGCCGAGGACGTGCGCGCGCCCCTGTGCGCCCAGGGACTCCCGCAGGGCCGGGTCGCGCAGCAGGGCCGTCAGGGCGTCGGCCAGCGCGTCCGGGTCCTCGGGCGGGACCAGGGCGTGGGCGTGGTGCGCGGGCGGCAGGCTCTCGCGGGCGCCGTCCACATCGGAGAGGACGACGGGCCGGGCGCAGGACATGGCCTCCAGGGGCGCGAGCGCCATGCCTTCCCAGCGGGACGGCTGGACGACCACGTCGGCCGCCCGGTACCAGGGCGCGGTGTCGTCGGCGGCGCCCACGAACGTCACGGACGAACCGCCCGCGCCCACGAAGGTCACGGGGTCCGCGCCCACGTACGTCACGGGGTCCGCGCCCCCGTGGCTCACGGACGAGCCGCCCGCGCCCCCGTGGCTCACGGACGAGCTGCCCGCCCCCACGAGCGCCACGGACGAACCGCCCGCGCCGGTACGCCCCGCCGCCTCGGCCGCCCCCGCCCGCAGCCCCGCCGCGTCGGGCCCGTCGCCGACCAGCACCAGCCGGGCCCCCGGCACCCGCGCCGCCACCGTCGGCCAGGCGCGCAGCAGCACGTCCTGCCCCTTCTGGCGGCACAGCCGTCCGACGCACACCACCCAGGGGGCGTCCGCCGTCCGGGGAGCGTCCAGGCCCCACGGACCGGCGTCCGCCGCGAGCAGCGCGGCGCGTGCCGCGCTCCGGTCGGCCGGGACGAACCGCTCCGGGTCGATGCCGTTCGGCACGATGGAGCAGGGTCCCGTGATGCCCGCGCGGCGGCCGGTGTCGCGTTCCGCCGCGCTGACGCACAGGGTGCGGGCCGTCCAGCGGGCCGCGTGCCGCTCCCAGGTGCGGGCGAGCAGCGCGACGCTGCCGTCGACGGCCTCGAACGACCAGGCGTGCGGCTGGAAGACGGTCGGTACGCGCCCGCGCACGGCGACCCGGGCGGCGAGCCCCGCCTTGGCGCTGTGCGCGTGCACCAGGGTGGGCCGGACGGCGTCCACGACCCGGGCGAGGTCGCGCACCTCGGTGCGCAGGCCGGGGCCGGGGGAGCGGGCCGCCGCCCACGGGTGCACGGGGACGGGCCCCGCCGACCGGGCGAGGGTGCCGCCGTCGGGGCAGGCCAGGTGCACGTCCAGGCCCGCCGCGCGCTGCGCCCTGACCAGGTCGGTGACGACGCGGGCGACGCCGCCGTCGACGGGCTGGCTGACGTGCAGGACGCGCGGCGCGGGAGAGGAGTTCGACGGCAGTTGCATGCACGACTCCTTGGGTTCCTAGGGTCAGGACGACGGAATACGCGCTACCGCTTCACGTCGACGGCGGCGAAGAGCACACCCGTCCAGGCCGCGTCGCGCCCCGCGGACATCCGCACCGTCAGGTCGCCGCGCTGTCCGCGCAGCCGGTCGGGCAGGCGCAGCACGTCGGAGTCGTAGCCCAGAGTGTTGGCGTACGCCGGGTTCCTGCGGGCCGGTCGGCCCGGCTCGCTGACGGTCGAGTTCAGTACGTCGTCGGCGGGGTTGGCGCGGTCAGAGAGTGGCACGGACCTGCCGCGCCCGGCGGACACGCGCACCGCGTCACCGCGCACGCCCCGGTCGCCGTCGTACGCGACGAGCCCCACGACTCCGCCCCCGCGCGCCGCATCGGAAGCCAGGGGGACGCCCTTCATCCGCACCGTGTGCCGCCGCCCGGTTACTCCGAATGAGTCAAACCCGTCCCACAGCGCGATTGACCGCTTCGGCAGCGCCGCGTTCTCGTACGCCACGACCAGCGTCCAGCCGCCCCACGCCCCGGTCTTGGAGTGCCCCATGGCGACGTTGACCTGAGCGACCGTGTAGAGCCCCGAGCCGGAGCCGCGGACCAGCGAGGTGACGTCGGCCGACGCCTGGAACGCGTCGGCGCCGCCCGCGACCCGGTGGCCGGTCAGGGTGTCGGCGAGGACGGCCCGGTAGCTGCCGCCGGGCTCGGCGATCAGGACCCGGCCGTTGTCCTTGGGCGGCTTCTGCTCCCCGACGCGGAGGTTGCCGCCCCAGTAGAGCCGGGCGTACGAGACCCGGGACCCGGCGGGCAGCCGGAGCTCGCCCGCGCTGGAGTTGTATGTGTTCGGGTCGCGGTCGATGTCCGTGTAGAACATCTCGAAGTCGTGGTTGGCGCCGGGCCCGCCGCGCCGCACGTCCGCGCACGGGGCCGCCGCGCGGGACACCGGACGGCGGCAGGTGATCGCCGAGTTGGCGGCCCGGACGATCCCGCCGTGCTGGACCGCGTGGTAGCGCTGCGCGAAGGGGATGCGCGCCTTCTCACCGGTGGGGGCGGCGGCGTCCGTGCTCGGGGCGGCGGTGCCGGTGCCGGTCAGCGCGAGGCACCCGGTGAGGGCGAGCAGGACGGCGAGCACACGACGCGGGCCCAGAAGATGACGCATGACGGCACTGGCCTTCCACGGTGCGGTTAATCGTATTAAATGTGTGGATCTGAGCGCGTATGACGGAAATAGACTCAGAAGGAAGCGCAACAGTAGCGTTTATTGCGGGAGTTTCTGATGACTTGGCGGCGTGTGTCGGATTGGTGAAGCGTGTGGCCGAACCGCGAGGAAGACATCACTCATCTGGGCGCACAACCGACTGCCGGGGAAGCCAGTTGATCCCCACACCGGGCATCACGCACGGCTTCCGCATCAGCAGCACATCAGAACAAGGAGCAGTACTCCATGTCGCGTACCAGCAAGGCCCTTGCCCTGTCCGCCGTCGCCGCCGCCGCCGTGGCCGGTGGCGCGGGTGTCGCCGCCGCCGACAGTGGCGCGCACGGTGCGGCCACCAACTCCCCCGGTGTCGTCTCGGGCAACGCCATCCAGGTGCCGGTGCACGTTCCCGTCAACGTGTGCGGCAACAGCATCAACGTCATCGGCCTGCTGAACCCGGCGTTCGGCAACACCTGCGTCAACGACTGACGTACGGCCGTTCGGCGTACAGCGCCTGACGCAGAGTCGGCACAGCGGCGGTCGTCCCCGGTTCCGGGGGCGGCCGCCGCTTCGTGTGCGCGCGCTTCCGGGCGGAGTACTCCGGTACCCCGGATGGACGTCGCCCACCGGGTCGCCGGACGCCCGCCGTTCTCCCTTCTCACCTGCGCCGATGTCGTTTCCGCCGGAGCCGACACGCCGGAGTGCGTGGTCGCTCGGTTGCGGACCGTGGTTGCCGTTTAGACGGTGATCACAGGATCCGACGCACCACTGAAAGGGAAATGACCTATGCGAGCTCTGCCTGTACGGCGCATCGCGACCACCTTCCTGTGCACCGCGCTGCTGCTCGGCACCGCGGGCCCCGTCTACGCCGCCACCCACGACGACACGGCGCGCGAGGCGGCGGCGGCCGCGCCGCAGGTGCCCCTTCCCGGCGCCGACGCGCTCCTCGGGCAGGTGAAGGCGCTCGGCGACATCGGCGGCGTGCTCACGCCGGTCACCGACCTGCTCAACGCCGTCCTGAAGGCGGACAACGGCCAGCTTCCGGCGGCGGACGCCGCGAAGCTCGGCGACGCCGTCAAGGCCGCGATCGCCAAGGTCACGGCTGCGGCCCCGGTGCCCGTGCCCGTACCCGCCGCCGGGCTCCCGCAGGTCCCGACGACCCCGCAGCTCCCGGCGACCCCCCAGCTGCCCCTGGGCGGCGCGCCGGCGGCCAAGGCGCCGATGGACCTCAAGGGCGACGCCCTGGCCGCGCTCCAGAAGGCGGTCGACTCCCTCCTCAAGGCCGTCACCGCGGGTGACCCGGCAGCCGTCGTCCCGGCGGTGACGGCGGTCGTCACCGGCCTGGTCAACGTCGTCGTCGCCACCGTCCTCGGCGGCGGCCTGCCGGTCCCGAACCTGCCGGGTCTGCCGGCGCTGCCGAAGCTGCCGACCGACGCGCTGCCGCTGCCCAAGCTGCCGGTGCCGTTGCCGGTCTGAGGTCGGCCCGAGGTCGGCCCGCGGCCGCACCCCGCACCCCGCACCCCGCCACCCGCCGCTCCCGTACCCGGGACGGCGGGTGGCGTCGTCAACCCGGCCGGAAAATACGCCAGTTGATATGAGAATTCCGGCCCCGATTTCATCCGTGCGGGCCGGGGGAAGTTTCCTTTCAGGGGTTTCCGTACCGTCCTGCGCTCGTTAGGCGTAGTGAACTCAAGAGGCAGGCAATCGCCGCCTGAACGGTGCCCCACAGGCGACCGGAGTCGCCGAAGAAAGGAACACGATGAAGTCCCTCAAGGCTGCCGCTGTCCTGGCCGGGTCGATGGCCGTCGCCGGTGTCGCCGCGCCCGCGATGGCCAGCGACCTGACGCCCACCAGCCTGAACGGCGGCCTGGAGACCGTTCTCGGCCAGTCGATGCTGGACACCAAGCCGGTCAGCACGAACATGCTGGACACCGAGAACAAGGACTCCGTCGTCAACACCGTCACGGACGCCGCGGAGGGCGTGAACTCGGGCGGCGGTCCCGCGAAGCTGCTGGGTGGCCTTCCGCTCGCCAAGTAATCGAGCAACGGGGGGAATGCGGTAATAAGGGGCGGGAACGCGTGGGCGTGTTATTGCGAAGCTTTCCGCATTCATGTCCATAGGCTGCAGTAAACCCAAGGAAAGGTTTTGATCATGAAGAATGTCAAGAAGGCCGCCCTCGTCATCGCCGCCGCGGGACTCGCCGCGGGCGCCGCGTCCGGCTCCGCCTTCGCCAGCGACGACGGCGCCAGCGCCGAGGGTGCGGCGGTCGGCTCCCCGGGTGTCGGCTCCGGCAACCTCGGCCAGGTCCCCGTGCACGTCCCGGTCAACGTGGTCGGCAACACCGCCAACCTGATCGGCGCCCTCAACCCGGCGTTCGGCAACTCGGGCACCAACGACTGAAAGCCCCTCGGGGACGCCTCCGCACCCGGAGGCGAAAGGGCCGGTCCGGCGACACACCGCCGGGACCGGCCCTTCGGCGTCGTCGGGCCGGGCCACGTCAATCCCGAGGGCCCGCTGACCCCATCGTGTGATGCCGATTCCGCGCTCCGCCAGACAGGTGACAAAGGGATTCGGGCGGCCCCCACGCGTCTATAGCGTGCAGCCCATGACCTCAACCTCCAACGAACAGCGCACCTTCCGGGTGACCGACCTCGGCACCCTCGCCGTCCTCGCCTGGAGCGGCGAACACCCGGAGGACGAGCAGGACATGGCCTTCCTCCTCGCCTACTCCCTGGGCGACGCCGAAGGCGGCCCCGAAGCCACGGCCGAGGCCATGCGCACCCTCCTGCGCAACGAGCAACTGCCCCTCGGCGGCCCCGTCCTGGACGGCGCCCGCACCCCCTCCCTGCCGGTCAGCCTCCTCGTCGAGGCCGAGCAGGCCGTCGTGAACATGCCCCACGTCAAGGCCCAGTGCGTCGTCCCGCCCGAGTGGCTCGCCGCCGTCGAACAGCGCGGCCACGCCTACTTCATGATCACCACGGTGGCCTGGCCCGAGGGCAAGCCCGGCAGCCCCGTCTCCGAGGAGGCGCTGCGCGACTTCGCCGGGTCCGAGGACACCATGCTGAACGCGGCCCACTGCCTGCTGCCCGTGCGCAGGCTGCGCGGCTGATGCGCGCCGTCGCGACCACGGGGCGGGTACCGGCGCAGGCCGCCGCGGCCCGGCCCGCCACCGCCCCCCGGCCGGAGAACTCCCGGACGGCCGGGGGCGGGCGCGGCCTCGCCCTGCTGCTCGTGCTCACGGCGGCGGCGGGGCTGCTCGCCTCCTGGGTCATCACTCTCGACAAGCTCAAGCTCCTGAAGGACCCGGACTACGTCCCCGGGTGCAGCATGAACCCGGTGGTGTCCTGCGGCAGCATCATGAAGAGCGAGCAGGCCGCCGCGTTCGGGTTCCCCAACCCGCTGCTCGGCCTCGCCGCGTACGCCGTCGTCCTCTGCGTCGGCGCGAGCCTCCTCGCCGGGGCCCGCTTTCCCCGCTGGTACTGGCTGACGCTCAACGCGGGCACGCTCTTCGGCGTCGCATTCTGCACCTGGCTGCAATTCCAGTCGCTCTACCGGATCCACGCGCTGTGCCTGTGGTGCTGTCTGGCGTGGGCCGCCACGATCCTCATGTTCTGGTACGTGACCTCGCACAACGTGCGCCATGGATTTCTGCCCGCGCCCGCGTGGCTGCGTACGTTCATGAATGACTTCACATGGGTTTTCCCGGCACTGCACGCGGGCGTCATCGGCATGCTGATCCTCACCCGTTGGTGGGATTTCTGGATGAGCTGACCGCGTTTCGTCGAATCCGTCCCCGCGCGGGAGGAGAATGCCGCGGTGTCGTCCGAAAGCAGAGCCCACCGGCTGGCCCGCCGTCATCTGATCGCCGTCGCGGCCGCGGCGGCCCTCGGAGCCGTCGGCGCCTTCCGCGGGCTGCGCGCGAAGGACGAGCAGGAGGGGCTGCCGGGGGCACCGGGCGGGCCCGGGTTCGACGAGACGTACCGCGGTCGGCGCATCCAGGGCGAGCCCACGACGGGCGAGCACGGGCCCGGCGGCTGGCGGGTCACCGTCGACGGGCAGCCGCTCGGCCTCATGCGCCGCGCCGACGGCGGCTATCTGAGCATGCTGGACCACTACCAGTCGTACGAGACCCCGCTGGCGGCCGCCCGCGGCGCGGTCGACGAACTCGGCGCGCACCAGGCCCTGAGCGGCCGACTCCACTGAGCCCCGCCCGCACCGGGACCGGAGAACGGACGGACACCGACGGCCATGGTCTACACGCGCAAGAACCAGAACGCCCTCAGCCGGTCCGAGCGACGCCGGTTCGTCGACGCCGTGCTGCGCGTCAAACGCCGGGGCGAATACGACGAGTTCGTCCGCAGGCACATCGACTTCTACATCTCCGACGGCGACGACCGGCTGCGCGTCGCCCATATGACGCCCAGCTTCCTGCCCTGGCACCGCCGCTTCCTGCTCGACTTCGAGCGGGCCCTGCGCCGCGTCGACGACGGCGTCACCGTGCCGTACTGGGACTGGACGAGGGACCGCAGCCCGGCCGCGTCCCTGTGGGGCGAGGACCTGATGGGCGGCAACGGGCGGAAGAGCGACCGGCGGGTCATGACCGGCCCCTTCGCCCGCCGCAACGGCTGGGTCGTCAAGGAGGCCGTGACCGACGGGGACTTCCTCACCCGTGACCTCGGGCGCCGCGCCGACCCGCTGGAACTGCCGACCCGCCAGGACGTGGCGTGGGCGATGGCGGAGACGGTGTACGACGTCGAGCCCTGGGACTCCACCTCACGGCGGGGCTTCCGCAACCGCCTGGAGGGCTGGACGGAGGAGAGCGGCAGCGGGCGCTGGCGCAACCACAACCGGGTGCACCGCTGGGTCGGCGGGCACATGCTCGGCGGCGCCTCCGTCAACGACCCCGTCTTCTGGCTGAACCACGCCTTCGTGGACCTGCTGTGGAGCCGGTGGCAGCGGCTGCGCCCCGACTCCGCCCCCTACCTCCCGGCGAAGCCGCCCACCCTCGGCGACGCGCAGTACCAGCGCATCGTCGCCCGCCGCGAGGCGATGCCGCCGTGGCGGACGACGCCGCAGGACATGCTCAGCCACAAGGCGATCTACCGGTACGCCGAGTAACCGGACGCGTTGGCACCGCCCGCGCGGGCGGCCCGCGCACACAGCGAAGCCCCCGGCCGCGGCCGGGGGCTTCGCCTCGGCGTCACTTGCCGTAGCCGCCGTGCATTTCGCCCTTGTTGGCGCACTGGTTGCCGAACGCGGGGTTCAGCAGGCCGACGACGTCGACGGTGTTGCCGCAGACGTTCACCGGAACGTTGACGGGGACCTGGATCAGGTTGCCCGAGAGCACACCGGGGGAGCCGACGGCCTTGCCCTGCGCGCCCGCGTCCGCCGAGGCAAGCGCGGCACCGCTGAGTACGACGGCACCCGCGCCGAGCGTGACGGCGGCTGCCTTCGCGATGCGAGACATCACGTTCTCCTTTGACTAAGGGAAAATACGGCCGCATAGGGACGACCGCAGTTCCTCTAACGCAGGTTGTTGACGCGAAGTCACGCCGGGTGAGGCTTTGCGTATTCGTGTCGTACGGGGGGTCGAGGAATGCCGGAAAACACCCCGGAACGGGGTGCGCTTCCTGAGTGACAGCGGTCCGCGAGCCGTATCCTTCACCGCGCCCGGACGTTTGTGAGGGCATGACATCAGCACGCCGACTCATGGCCGCCGTCTCCCTCGCCGCCGGTGCCGCGGCGCTTGCCGCGCCCGCAGCGCACGCGTCCCCCGACGCGTCGACCGCGTCCAAGATCTCCGTCCTGGACACGATCGACGACCTTCAGACCTCGGGCATCCCCGCCGAGCGCCGGGCCGAGGTGCCCACGGTCGCGAGCCAGCTCGGCGGTCTGCACCAGCTGAACCAGCTGCACCAGCTCACCGACCTGGTGGCGCCCGTGACCAACGCGGTGCCCGCCGTCCAGTAGCCCGCGGCCGAGCGCTCCGGGCAAGCCGCCTACAGCAGCCGCACCCCTCGCCTGGCCAGGTAGGAGACGGGGTTGATGTCCGAGCCGTAGCCGCGCCGGGCCCGTATCTCCAAGTGGAGGTGCGGGCCCGTGGCACGTCCGGTGGCGCCGCTGTAGCCGATGCGGGCGCCGGTGCGGATGCGCTGGCCCTGGCGCACCGAGATCCGGGAGAGATGCGCGAACAGCACATAGCGCTTGTCCGGCATCCGTACCGTCACCGCCTTGCCGTACGCCCCCGACCAGCGGGCGAGCACCACGACCCCGCTGGTGACCGCGTACACGGGGGTCCCGCGCGGCACCCCCAGGTCGATGCCGGTGTGGTGCCCGGCGGCCCAGTTGCCGCGCACGCCGTAGCGCGAGGTGACGCGGTAGCGGCGGCGCAGCGGCCGGGTGTACCTGCCGGTGGGCCGCTCCAGGGCGCCGAGGCCCCGGCTGTCCTCCACGGGGAGGGCGGCCTCGGCGGCGGCGAGGTCGGCCTCGAACTGTTCGTCGAAGTCCGCGACGCACCAGTCCTCGGCCTCGGGGGCCCATGCCTCCTCCGGCGCGAACCATTCGTCGTCGTCCGCCGCCGCGGGGGCCGCCGTCGTCACTGTCAGCGCGCCACCGGCCAGCAGTCCCGCGGCCAGACCGAGCGCGTCCCGTCGTGTGGTGCCCGCTTCGCGCGGGCTGTCTATGCCGTAGCCCATACCTGCAAGGACACGCGGGGCGGCCCGGGTGCGCACGACCGGTTGGGCCGCATGGCGTAAGGGCGGTGCGCGAGGGCCGCGGGGTGGTGCGCGGGCGGTGCCCCGGGGGCGCGCGCTCGGGTGCGGGGCGCGGAGGTGTCCTCGGGAGAGTGAACGACCGCGGGCTCACGGAGCCGTGTGCACGTGCCACGAACTTGGCCGCGTGCATGTGTCCCGAACGTATTCGCGCCACTGTCCCCTGGGTCTCTGTCGTGCCCGCCTTCCAGGCACTCTGCCGCGCTAGGCTCACCGCGTGACGGCTCATCAGTCGGCGGATCAGCCGGAAGACGCGTACGCACACGGCCCGGAGGCTTCCTTCGCGGTCGTGGCCATTGCCGCGTCGGCGGGTGGCGTCCACGGAGTGGCCGTGCTGCTCGAGGCCCTCGGCCCCGAGCTCCCGGTTCCCGTCCTGCTCGTACAGCACCTGGACCCCCGCCACCGCACGGTCATCGCCGAGGTGCTCGGCCGGCGCACCGGTCTGACCGTGAAGCTCGCGGAGCAGGACGAGCCGGCGCTGCCCGGCACCGTGTACATCGCCCCGCCCGACCGGCACCTCCTCGTGGACGCGAAGGGCATGCTCACGCTGTCCAGCAGCGCGCTCGTGCACTTCGTGCGGCCCTCCGCCGACCTTCTGTTCGAGTCGGTGGCGGGCGCGTACGGGCACCGGGCGATCGCCTGCGTCCTGACGGGGACGGGCCGGGACGGCGCCATGGGAGTGGACGCGGTGAAGTCGCGCGGGGGCACCGTCATCGCGCAGGACCCAAGATCGGCCGAGTTCAGAGGCATGCCCGAGGCTGCCGTGGGTACGGGCGCAGTGGACTTCGTGCTACCCCTGGAGGAGATCGCCGCGGTCATTCGCGGGCTCGTCGAGGACAAGAGGCAGTGATGGCTGACGTGCAGGATGCTGAGACGGACGAGGAACTGGAGGAACTCCTCGGCTTTCTGCGGGACGCCCGCGGTTTCGACTTCACCGGATACAAGCGCTCCTCCCTCGGGCGCCGGATCCGCAAACGGATGTCCGATGTCGGTGTGGCGTCGTACGCGGACTACCGCGACCGCCTCGAGACCAGCGCGGAGGAGTTCAGCGCGCTGTTCAACACCATCCTGATCAACGTCACGTCCCTCTTCCGCGATCCGGACGCCTGGACGTTCCTGCAGCGCGAGGTCGTCCCCGAGCTGCTCGCCGACAAGGAGCCCCAGGAGGAGGTCCGGGTGTGGAGCGCGGGCTGCTCCAGCGGCGAGGAGGCGTACTCCCTGGCGATCATGTTCGCCGAGGCGCTGGGTGTCGATGAGGCCATCAACCGCGTCAAGATCTACGGCACGGACGTCGACGAGGAGGCGCTGCGGGACGCCCGCTCCGCCCTCTACAGCGCCAAGGCGCTGGAAGCGCTGCCCGCGGAGCTGCGCGACAAGTACTTCGAGCAGAACGGCGCGCAGTACAGCTTCCGGCCCGACCTGCGGCGCCGGGTCATCTTCGGGCGGCACGACGTGACCCGCGACGCCCCCATCTCCCGCCTCGACCTGCTGGTGTGCCGCAACACGCTGATGTACTTCAACGTCGAGGCGCAGACCCAGATCATCGACCGCTTCCACTTCGCGCTGCGCGAAAGCGGCTATCTCTTCCTCGGCAAGGCGGAGATGCTGCTCAATGACGCGGACCGGTTCGAGGTGGTCAGCATGCGTCAGCGCGTCTTCCGACGGCGGCCCGGCGACGCCGGACCGCCGTACCAGCCCGCGCCGCTGAAGATCAGGGCCATCGCCGGCTCGGAACAGCGCACGGTGGCGCGCAACCGGCAGACGCGCGACCTCATCCTCGACGCCATCCCGCTCCCGTCCGTCGCGGTCGACGCCGACGGCACCGTCGCACTGATCAACAGCAGCGCCCGGGTGCAGTTCGCCCTGACCACGAACGACCTCGGCCGCCCCTTCCAGGACCTGGAGATCTCCTACCGCCCCGTCGAACTGCGCTCCCTGATCGAGCAGGCGACCCACGAGCGCAGAACGCTGCGGGTCAACCGCGTCGAGCGGCGCGTGGGCGAGGACGTCCAGTTCTTCGACATCCTCATCCAGCCCCTCACCGGCCCCACCGGCCTGGCCGCGGCCACCATCATCACGTTCACCGACGTCACGGTCACCACTCAGCTCAAGTCGGAGATAAAGCGCGTACGCGAAGAGCTGGAGACGGCGTACGAGGAGCTCCAGTCGACGAACGAGGAGCTGGAGACGACGAACGAGGAGCTCCAGTCGAGCATCGAGGAGCTGGAGACGACGAACGAGGAGCTCCAGTCGACCAACGAGGAGCTGGAGACCACCAACGAAGAGCTTCAGTCCGGCAACGAGGAACTGGAGACGATGAACGAGGAGATGCGCATCCGCAGTGAGGAGCTGGACGAGGCCCGCGCCTTTCTGGAAGGCGTGATGAGCAGCGTCGCCGCGGGTGTGGTCGTCCTCGACGGGGAGAAGCGGGTCAAGAGCTGGAACCGGGGCGCCGCCGAGCTGTGGGGCCTGCGCGCCGACGAGGTCGCCGACAAGGTGTTCTTCAAGCTCGACTTCGGGCTGCCGACCGAGGAGCTGCGGCCGGTCATCCAGGCGTGCATCGACACCGGCGAGCGCACCGACACGGCCGCGGTCTCCGCCGTGAACCGCATCGGCCGACAGATCGTGTGCAATGTCGTGTGCTCGCCGTTCGACGGCCATCACGGAGGCGTGGTGCTCCTCATGGAGGAGGCTCGGGGCGCCTCCACCGCTTGACGTGGGCGTTTTCGTACGCGGTCGGCAGGCGCGCGTCCGTCTCCGCACGCATCGTGTGCGGAGACTTCGAGCGGCGCGATGGCGTACGCGCGCCCGTCAGGGGGAGATGCCCAAAACAGGCTCCTCCAGGGCAACTTGCGGGCGTACGCTGCGAGTCATGACCACGGGCGATGGCTCCGCCGAGCAAGCGGTGGCAGCATGGCGCCGGGCGGCGTCGGCGCGGGAGCGTGCGCGGGGCGCCGAGGAAGCCGCCAAGCGGTACGAACAGAAGGCGGCGGACACGGGCAACGACGTGTACCTGCAGATCGCCGCACTGCTGCACACCACTGCGGGCTGCCACCGCTCGTCGGCACGGCTTCAGGAAGCCTTCGCGCACAACCTCACGGGCTGGCAGCGGGGCCACGGCACCAGGCCGCGGTTCATGACCGGGGTCGCAGAGGCGTGCGGTACGAGCAGCGCGGCGCTCACGCTCGTCGACGCCGACCACAGCCAGCTCGCCGTCGCCGCGTCCAACGAACCGGCCCGCGCCGCGCAGGACTTGGAGTTCATGCTCGGCGAGGGCCCCACCAGGGACGCCACGTCCGGCTGCCGACTCGTCCGCGCCTCGCACGAGGCGATCGAGCAGCGCTGGCCCTGCTACGGGCCCGCCCTGACCGCGCTCGGCATCCACGAGGTGGCAGCCGTTCCTCTGGACACCACGGGCCGCTGCTTCGGCGCGCTCGCGGTGTTCGACCCGCGTCCCGGGCTCGTCGGCACCCAGGCGTTCACGGACATCGTCGGGGCGCTGACCCGCACGGTGCTCCTCGACCCGGACGCCGACCCCGAGTTGTACGGCGGTACCGAACACCGGGACGTCGTGCAGCAGGCGGCGGGCGTGGTGTCCGTGCACATCGGCCGGCGCGTCGACGACGCGCTGGCCCTCATCAAGGCCCGCGCCTTCACTCTCGGAGTGCCGTTGGAGACGTTCGCGCGGGGGATCGTGGCCGGTGATCTCAAGCTCACCCCGGAAGGTCCGTCATGACGACGCCACGGCAACACCTGGCCGACATCTTCGTGGAACTGGCCGGAGGCACCCCTGACATGCCGCTCGACCCCGCCGTCCTGCTCGCCGCGCTCGCGGCCCACAGCAGCGAACTCGTCGGAGCCCGCGCCTGCGGGGTCCTGTGCGACCTGCCGGGCGCCGAGTCCGGCGAGGTGTACGCGTCCGAGGCCGGGGCCAAGGAGCTGCTCCTCGACGCGCACAAGCGGGGCCAGGGCCCGGGCCCCCACTGCCGGGAGACCGGGAAGCCGGTGCCCAGGACCGATCTGAGGAGCCCGATCGCCCGCCACCGCTGGCCGCACTATGTGCCGCGCGCCCTCGCCCTCGGCTACACGGAGGTCGCGGCGCGGCCCCTGCGCGGGCGCGAGCAGGCCATCGGCGCGCTGGTCCTCTTCGGCAGCGAGGAGGCGCCGCTCACCGACGAGGCGCTGGTGTTCGGCCAGTCCCTCGCGGACATCGTGGCCATCGCGCTGCTGCGGGAGCTCGAACTGAGCCGCAGCCGCACCCTGGCCGATCAGTTGGAGCACGCCCTGACCAGCCGTCTCATCATCGAACAGGCCAAAGGCGTGCTCGCGGCCCAGCAGTCGCTCGCCATGGACGAGTCCTTCGCGATCCTTCGCGGGCACGCGCGGGCGCGGCAGCGGAAGCTGACGGAGGTGGCGCGGGAGGTGGTGGAGGGGCGACTCGTCCTGTGAGTCGCCCCTCCACCACCACTGTCGCTGTTCATGGGCTCGGTGGGCCGTGGGGTGCCGTCGGGCACCCGGCTGGTCCACCGGGTTCAGCCCGGCTCATCGGGGCCCCGGTGGTTCGGGCCCGGTCGTCGCGGGCTTCCGGGCTCAGCCCCGCTCCTCGCGTCCCTCCGCCTCGGCCTCGGCCTCGGCCTGCTTGGCCTGGACCTCCGGGTCGAGGGACGTCTGGGCGCTGCCGTCGACCGATGTGAGCGGTGCCCGGTCGGGGACCTCCGTGGCCGCGGGGGGCTCGACCAGCCAGTCCGGGTTGGCCTGCTTGTCCCACCACTTCCACACGGCGACGGCGCCGATCACGAGCGCGCCGAGGACGGCGAGCCGCTTGGCGAGGCGTCCGGTGCGGGCGCGGCGTTCGCTCCGGCGGGCCAGTTGCGCGATCTGCTCGGGCGAGACCTGACCGCGCAGCGCGGCGAGCGCCGCGACGCCGCGGGCGGCGGCCTCCTCGCGGACCGGCCCGGCCACGGCCACGGCGTGCTCGACGCGCGGCTTCGAGAAGTCGGCGGCCTGGCGGGCGGCCCTGCGGGTGCGGGCCGCGGCCTCGTGCGCCGCGTGGTCGACCTTCGGCGGCACATGGCTGCGGGCCTGCTCCACGCGCGGCGCCACATGCGCGTCGAACTGGACGCGGGCCTGGTCGGCGGCCGTGTGGGCGGCCTGCGACACCTTCGGCGCCAGGCGTGCCCGGGCCTCGAGCGCCAGGTGCGCGGCCTTGTCCTTGGCCTCGGCCGCCTTGTCCGCGTACGGGGCCACCGCGTCCGCGGCGTGCCGCACGCTGTCCTTCGCCGAGTCGGCCGCGGCGCGCACGCTGTCTTTGCGGGTCACGGGATCCTCCTCCTTGGTGGCGTATAGGTATGTCACCTTTCCACCCTTACCGGGATCATGCCTGCCGGACGGATCCGGGGCATGCGAGGGCGGGCATCCGGGTCATCGACTGCTCCCCCGTGAACTCGACCCGTTCGGTACGACGTGAACTCGACCAATTCGGTACGAGCGGAGCTTGTCGACGACAATGCCACGGATCCTCCCGGCGCGCGCCCAGTCGGTGGCTACTCGTCCCAATCCGGTCCGTGCGAGGATCGGAGGGTCACAGAGGACAACGGAAGGCAGATCGTGGCCGAGCAGCTTTACGCCACCCTGAAGACCAACCAGGGCGACATCGAGATCCGGCTCCTGCCGAATCACGCGCCCAAGACGGTCAAGAACTTTGTTGAGCTCGCCCAGGGCGAGCGCGAGTGGGTGCACCCCGCGACCGGCAAGAAGTCGTCGGACCGCCTGTACGACGGCACCGTCTTCCACCGGGTGATCAGTGGCTTCATGATCCAGGGCGGCGACCCGCTGGGCAACGGCACCGGCGGCCCGGGCTACGAGTTCGAGGACGAGTTCCACCCGGACCTGGCCTTCGACAAGCCGTACCTGCTCGCGATGGCCAACGCCGGCCCGGGCACCAACGGCTCGCAGTTCTTCGTCACGGTGTCGCCGACCGCGTGGCTGACGCGCAAGCACACCATCTTCGGCGAGGTCAGCAACGACGCCGGCAAGAAGGTCGTGGACGCCATCGCGGGCACCCAGACCAACCCGCGCACCGACCGTCCGGTCAACGACGTCGTCATCGAGTCCGTCGTGATCGAGACGCGCGAGGGCTGAGCGCCGCCGCGAGCTCCGGGCGCGCCCGCGCGGCGCACCCGTGAGGGAACCAAACCGCCCCGCCCATCCGTAGAGGAAGGGCGGGGCGGCGCGTTCGCCACGCCGCCTTCGTACGGAGAATGAGGGGACCGCAATGGACCAGGCGCCAGGCAGCCCGCAGGAGCCGCGGGACGCGCAGGGCCCGCCGACGTGCTACCGGCATCCGGACCGGGAGACCGGCATCACCTGCACGCGCTGCGAGCGGCCGATCTGCCCGGAGTGCATGATCAGCGCCTCGGTCGGCTTCCAGTGCCCGGAGTGCGTCCGGGGCGGCTCGGGCACCGGGCACTCGCCCGCGGCCAGTCAGCCGCGCACGCTCGCGGGGGGCACCATCGCCCAGGACCCCCGGCTGCTCACGAAGATCATCCTGGCGATCAACCTGCTGGTGTTCGTCGCGGTCCGGGTGCGCGGGGACAGCCTGCTCAGCGATCTGGTGCTGATCGGCCAGTGGCCGCCGCACCCGTTCGTGCCGACGGAGGGCGTCGCGGACGGCCAGGCGTATCGCCTGGTCACGTCGATGTTCACGCACCAGGAGATCTGGCACATCGCGTTCAACATGCTGGGCCTGTGGTGGCTCGGCGGCCCCCTGGAGGCGGCGCTCGGCCGGGCCCGCTATCTGACGCTCTACCTGCTGTCCGGCCTCGGCGGCAGCGCCCTCACCTATCTCCTGGAGGACGCGAGCAAGGCCTCCCTCGGCGCCTCCGGCGCGATCTTCGGCCTGCTCGGCGCGACGGCGGTCCTGATGCGGCGCCTGAACTACGACATGCGCCCGGTCATCGCGCTCCTCGCGCTGAACCTGCTCTTCACCTTCACCTGGAGCGGCATCGCCTGGCAGGCCCACGTCGGCGGTCTGATCGCGGGCGTGGCCATCGCGTACGGCATGGTGCACGCCCCGCGCGAGCGGCGCGCCCTGGTGCAGTGGGGGACGTGCGCGGTGGTGTTCGCGGTGATCGTGGTGACCGTGGTGCTGCGGACGGCCCAGCTGACCTGAGGTGCGGCGGGTGGCTCGGCTGGCCTGAGGTGCGGCGAGTGGCCCAGGTCACCTGAGGTGCGACGGCCGGTCCCCGCCTGACGTGCGCGGACCGGCGCACGCTCCCGTGTTGTCCACAGTCTGTGCCCGATCTTGTGCACGAAGTGGGGAACGCGTGTTCCGCGCGTCGCCGGTCCGGGTTTTCCCAGGCGGGACAAGGGATGTGCGGGCCGGTGCGCGGCGGTGGGCCAGTCACACCGGCGTCAACCTTCTGAGAGTTATCCACAGATCTTCAGACCTTTCCCCAGGTCTGTGGATGGCGGTGCTCGCGCTGTGGATAACTCAGGCCAGGGCTTGCGGGCGGGGCCATTTTCCGCTCTCGCGGCACACGTGTGCCCGCCCGCCGTGCCCTCAGCCGCGTGGAACCGTTACTTCCACTGCGTGGAGACGCCGAACCCAGCCGCGATGAAGCCGAAGCCGACGACGATGTTCCAGTTGCCCAGCGGGTCGATGGGCAGCTTTCCGTCCGTGACGTAGAAGACGACGATCCAGGCCAGGCCGATCAGGAACATGGCCAGCATCACCGGAGCCACCCAGCTGCGGCTGGTCAGCTTGATGTTCGTCGCCTTCTTCGACGACGGCGGCGTGTAGTCGTCTGCCTTCTTGCGGATACGTGACTTCGGCACGAGGGTCTCTCCTGTCGATGCGCTGCGTGGCCGCGCAGGGAACGGGGTGTGACGCGGGGCGGGTTCTTCGGCGCTACGGTGCGCGAAGTCCTCCCCCGGGCGTCCGTTAGCGTAGTGCTTCCGCGGCGGTGAAGGAGATAAGGGTACGTTGAGCAATTCTGCCGACTTCCCGGGAGGCACCGGTCGACGCCGCCGCTGGCGCCCGGTGCAGCTCCTCACGATCGCCGTCTTCGCCCTCGCCGGCCTGATCTTCGTCACCAGCTTCAACACGGCCAAGGGCACCAACATCCGTACCGACGCCTCCCTGTTGAAGCTCTCCGACCTCATCCAGGAACGCAGCCGAGAGAACAAGGACCTGGAGGAGTCCAACGGCTCCCTGCGCGGCGACGTCGACTCCCTGGCCCAGCGCGACAGCCCCGGCAGCAAGGCCGACGACGCCCGCCTCAAGGCCCTGGAGAAGAACGCGGGCACCCGCAAGCTCAACGGCGACGCCGTCACGGTCACCCTCACCGACGCCCCGCCGGACGCCACCGCCAAGCTCCCCGGCTACCCCGAGCCGCAGCCCAACGACCTGGTCATCCACCAGCAGGACCTGCAGGCCGTGGTGAACGCCCTCTGGCAGGGCGGCGCCGAGGGCATCAAGGTCATGGACCAGCGTCTGATCTCCACCAGCGCCGTGCGCTGCGTCGGCAACACCCTGATCCTCCAGGGCCGCGTCTACTCACCGCCGTACAAGGTCACGGCCGTCGGCGACCCGGACAAGCTCAGGAAGTCCCTCGCGGCCTCCCCGGAGATCCAGAACTACATGCTGTACGTCAACGCCTACGGCCTCGGCTGGAAAGTCGACGACGACGGGGCGGTGACTCTTCCCGGCTACTCGGGCACAGTGGATCTCCACTACGCGAAGCCTGTGGAGCAGTAGCCCCTGGGGGACCCCGTGCCGGTGCGAGTGATCGTCAGGACGCTCAGCGAACTGTGCGTCACCGTCGGGACCGTGATCGTACTGTTCGTCGTGTACGTCCTGTTCTGGACCGGGGTGAAGGCCGACCGCGCGATGGACAGCCAGATCGACCAGTTGCAGGACCAGTGGGCGCGGCAGCCGGTGGCCGCCCAGGGCTCGGGCCGGGACGCGGACGCCGCGCCGCCGGAGCCCGCCGCGTACCGGGACGGCAAGCCCTTCGCCGTGATGTACATCCCCCGCTTCGGTTTCACGTGGAACAAGCCCGTGCTCCAGGGCACCGCCACCGGCACCCTCAAGAAGGGCCTCGGCCACTACGCGCGCACGGCCCAGCTCGGCCAGAAGGGCAACTTCGCCGTCGCCGGACACCGCCGCACCTACGGCGACCCCTTCAAGGACTTCCCCGAGCTGCGCCCCGGCGACGCCGTCGTCCTGACCGACGGGACGACCTGGTTCACGTACCGCATCGACAGGAAGCCGTACCGCACCCTGCCCGCCGACATCGGTGTCATCGACCCCGTCCCGCGCAAATCCGGCTACCGCGAGCCCGGCCGCTATCTCACCCTCACCACCTGTGAACCGGAGTGGGGCCACAGCCACCGCCTGATCGCCTGGGCCCACCTCGACGCCACCCAGCCCGTGGAGGCCGGGAAACCCGAGGCACTGCGCCGTTAGTCTGGTGCCGAACGGCGACGGCTTGTGGCGCCGGACGACGGAAGGGACGGCATGTACGGCTGGATCTGGCGGCATCTGCCCGGGAACGCTTGGGTGAAGGCGCTGCTCTCGCTGCTGCTCGTCCTGGCGGTCGTCTATGTGCTGTTCCAGTACGTCTTCCCCTGGGCGGAGCCGCTGCTGCCCTTCAACGATGTGACGGTGGACGGCCAGTGAGCTCCAGCAAGAACGCCCGCATTCTCGTCGTCGACAACTACGACAGCTTCGTCTTCAACCTCGTGCAGTACCTGTACCAGCTCGGCGCCGAGTGCGAGGTCCTGCGCAACGACGAGGTCGAGCTGCGGCACGCCCAGGACGGCTTCGACGGCGTGCTGCTCTCGCCGGGACCCGGCACCCCCGAGCAGGCGGGCGTCTGCGTCGACATGGTGCGCCACTGCGCCGCGACCGGTGTGCCCGTCTTCGGCGTCTGCCTCGGCATGCAGTCCATGGCGGTGGCGTACGGGGGCGTGGTGGACCGGGCGCCGGAGCTGCTTCACGGCAAGACCTCGCCGGTCACGCACGAGGGCAAGGGCGTCTTCGCGGGCCTGCCGTCCCCCTTCATCGCCACCCGCTACCACTCCCTCGCCGCCGAGCCCGCCACCGTCCCGGCCGAGCTGGAAGTGACCGCGCGCACGGCCGACGGCATCATCATGGGCCTGCGCCACCGCGAACTGCCCGTCGAGGGCGTCCAGTTCCACCCCGAGTCGGTCCTCACCGAACACGGCCACCTCATGCTCGCCAACTGGCTGGTGGAGTGCGGCGACGCGGGGGCGGTGGGGCGGTCGAGCGGGCTTGCGCCGGTGGTGGGCAGGGCTACGGCGTGACCACGGGGGCGCACGGGGGCGCCGAGGGGGCGGGGGAGCATCCGTCACCGTGGTTCCGCGTCGCGTCGCTGCCGGGGGAGGCGGGGGCTGTTCCGCAGGCCGGGGAGGCGGTGTCCGAGGAGCCGTACGCCCAAGGGGACGCCTCCGCCCAGGAGAGCACCTCGGGGACGTACGAGACGACCTACGCGCAAGGGCCCGCGCCGGTCGATGACGAGACCATCGGGCTGCGGACGGCGGACACTCGCCGAATAGTCGGTGAGCCGGGTGCCGCCCCACCCCCGGGTACCGCCCCGCCCACAGGCGGCCGCGCTGCTCGCCGCAAGGCCGCCAAGCACAAGGGCCGCCGGGGCGCGAAGCCCCCGGCCACCGCGTCCGGGTCGGCCGCAGCCACGTCCTCCGCCGAAGCGGAGCGCCCCCTCACCCGGGTCGAGGCCCGCCGCGCCGCCCGTGCCGCGAAGCCGGGACCGGCCACCGTGGCCAGCCGCGCCATCGGCGAACTCTTCATCACCATCGGCGTTCTGATGCTCCTCTTCGTCACGTACCAGCTGTGGTGGACGAACATAAGAGCCCAACAGCAGGCCGACGCGGCCGCCCGCAAGCTCCAGGAGGACTGGGCGAAGGGCAAGGGCAAGCCGGGGGCCTTCGAACCCGGCCAGGGCTTCGCGCTCCTGCATATCCCGAAGCTGGACGTCGTCACGCCGGTCGCAGAGGGCATCGACAAGCACAAGGTCCTCGACCGGGGCATGGTCGGCCACTACAACAAGGGCGGCACCAAGACCCCGATGCCGGACGCGAACCCCGGCAACTTCGCGCTCGCCGGTCACCGCAATACGCACGGCGAGCCGTTCCGGTACATCAACCGGCTCAAACCGGGTGATCCGATCGTCGTCGAGACGCAGGACAAGTACTACGTCTACAAGATGGCGAGCATCCTGCCGCAGACCAGCCCCGGCAACACGGCGGTCCTCGATCCGGTGCCGCCGGGCTCCGGCTTCACGAAACCCGGCCGCTACATCACACTGACCACCTGTACCCCCGAGTTCACGAGTAAGTACCGAATGATCGTGTGGGGCAAGATGGTCGAAGACCGGCCACGCGACAAGGGAAAGCCACCCGCGTTGGTCGACTAGAAGCTGAGACGGACGGGGCAGACGCAGTGGCAGCCACCACCGAAGAGGACGAGCAGGAGCGGGCCGAGCGGACCGGGGAGTCCGCGCCGAAGCCCGCGCCGCGGCAGCGCGGCCGTGGCCGGATCGCGACGGCGGTCAGCGTCTTCGGCGAACTCCTCATCACCGCGGGCGTGATCCTCGGCCTGTTCGTCGCCTACTCGCTGTGGTGGACCAACGTCATAGCGGACCGCGAGGCCAAGAAGCAGGGGAACCGCGTCCGCGACCACTGGGAGGCCAAGGGTCCCGGCCCCATCGACACCAAGGACGGCATCGGCTTCCTGCACGTGCCCTCCATGAGCGGCGGCGAAATCCTCGTCACCAAGGGCACCAACCCCAAGACCCTCAACCACGGCGTCGCCGGCTACTACACGGACCCCATCAAGTCCGCCCTGCCGCAGGACGACAAGGGCAACTTCACCCTGGCCGCCCACCGCGACGGCCACGGCGCGAAGTTCCACAAGATCGACAAGATCGACGAGGGCGACCCGATCGTCTTCGAGTCCCGCGACAAGTGGTACGTCTACAAGGTCTACAAGACCCTCCCCGAGACCTCGAAGTACAACGTCCGCGTCCTCGACCCCATCCCCAAGGAGTCGGGCGCGAAGCGCGCGGACCGCTACATCACGCTCACCACGTGCACCCCGGTCTTCACGTCGAACTATCGCTATGTGGTGTGGGGGAAGCTGGAGCGGGTCGAGAAGGTGGACAACAGGCGGACGCCGCCGCGGGAGCTGAGCTAGCCGCTGCGCTTGCTTCAGGGACGCGGGGCCGGTGTGCAGAGCCCGGAGCGCGGACGAGGGCCCCGGCACCTTTCTGGTGCCGGGGCCCTCGTCCTTGTCCGCTGTACCGCCGGAACTGTCAGTTCTGCCGGAGGCGTCAGTCCCGGCTGTGTCGGCCGAAGCCGGTGGCGCCCTCGATGAAGCCGCCGCCGTTGCCCTGGTTGTCACCGCCCTGGTCGTCACCGGAGCCGCCGGTGGTCACCAGGTTGATCGCCGTGCCGGACGGGACCTTCTGGCCGCCGCTCGGCGTGGAGAGGACCACACGGGCGTCGTCGTCCTGCGGGCCCGTGATGCTGCCCACGGTGAGGTCGGCGTCCTCGATGGCGTCACGGGCGTCCGCGAGGGTCTGGCCGCCGAGGGTCGGGACGGTGGCCTCCTCCGGCTCCTCCTCGGCCTTCTTCTTGGCCACCTGGACGGTCACCGTGGAGCCGGGGTCGACCTCGGTGTTGGCCGAGGGCGATGTCTGGATGACCTTGCCCTCCTCGACGCTGTCGCTCTCGACGTCCGTGCGGCTCGCGACGAGACCGTTGGCCTCGATCTGCTTCTTCGCGGCTTCCCAGGTCTGACCGGAGACGTCAGGGACGACGGGCTTCTGCTGCTTCTTGGCGACCGTCAGGGTGATGCTGGTGCCCTTCTGGGCCTCCGTGTCGCCAGGTGGGTTCTGACTGATCACGACGCCTGGGTTCTGCTCGGACTCCTGGGTCTTCTTCGTGACCTCGAAGCCCTTGTCCCTGAGTCGGCTCTCGGCCTTCTCGTAGGTGAGACCCTCGACGTCCGGAACGGTGATCTTCGGCGCACCGGTCGACACGACCACATTGATCGTGTCGCCCTTCTCGACCTTGGCGTCCGCGCCGGGGTCCTGCGAGCAGATCTCCCCCTTGGGGTACTTCTCGCAGGTCTTGCGCTCGGACACCGCGATCTCCAGGTCGACGTTCTTCGCCGACTCGCGGGCCTCCTTCAGGGTCTCGCCCACGAAGTTCGGCGCCGTCTTGTCGTCGCTGGTCCCGCTGCCCCCGCTGAACGCCCACTTCCCGATGAGGATCGCCCCCACCAGGACGAGCACGCCCGCGGCGATCAGGAGGATCGTCGAGGTGTTGCTCTTCTTCTGGCCGCGGCCGCGCCGTCCCCCCTCGTCGTAGCCGTCGTCCGGGTTGACCGGCGGCATCATCGAGGTCTGGCCGTGGGCGGGGCCGCCGTGCTGCGGGCGGAGCATCGCCGTGGCCTGGTCGTCGGGGTGACCGCCGTAGCCGACGGCGCCCATGGCGGCCGTGGCGGCGACGGGCTGGCCGTCGAGGCAGGCCTCGATGTCGGCGCGCATCTCGTCGGCCGACTGGTAGCGGTAGTCCGGGTCCTTGGTGAGCGCCTTGAGGACGATCGCGTCCATCTCGGGCGTGATCTCGTTGTCGAAGACGCTGGGCGCCTGCGGCTCCTCGCGGACGTGCTGGTACGCGACCGCGACCGGGGAGTCGCCCACGAAGGGCGGCCGGACGGTCAGCAGCTCGTAGAGGAGGCAGCCCGTGGAGTAGAGGTCCGAGCGCGCGTCGACCTGCTCGCCCTTGGCCTGCTCGGGGGAGAGGTACTGCGCGGTGCCGATGACGGCGGCCGTCTGCGTCATCGTCATGCCGGACTCGCCCATCGCACGGGCGATGCCGAAGTCCATGACCTTGACCTGGCCGTTGCGCGTCAGCATGACGTTCGCGGGCTTGATGTCGCGGTGGACGATCTGGTTGCGGTGCGAGTACTCCAGGGCCTGGAGGATGCCGATGGTCATTTCCATGGCGCGCTCGGGCAGCAGCTTGCGCCCGGAGTGCAGCAGCTCGCGCAGCGTGGAGCCGTCGACGTACTCCATCACGATGTACGGGATGGAGACCCCGTCGACGTAGTCCTCGCCGGTGTCGTAGACCGCGACGATCGCCGGATGGTTGAGCGAGGCGGCCGACTGGGCCTCACGGCGGAACCGGGCCTGGAACGACGGGTCGCGGGCGAGGTCGACTCGCAGCGTCTTCACCGCCACGGTGCGGCCGAGGCGGGTGTCGTGCGCGAGGTAGACCTCCGCCATCCCGCCGCGGCCGAGCACCTGGCCCAGCTCATACCGGCCGCCGAGGCGACGCGGCTCTTCCATAGCTATTCCCAGCCCTCTCCGTCGGTCCCGACCGCACCGTGTTGCGCGGTCCGGCGGTGTGCTGTCCGGGCATACCGTACCCGGCTCGCCTGACGTGACCCGGCCGCAACCGTCACCCGATACAGGACCGGTATCGCAACGTGCACCGATGTGGAGGGGTCGTGACAGGGGTCACTTCTTGCTGTCGATGACCGCCTTCATCACGTCCCTCGCGATCGGCGCCGCGAGCCCACCGCCGGAGATGTCGCCACGGGAGGCGTCACTGTCCTCCACGACCACGGCCACGGCGACCGGGGAGCCCGAGTCGGTCTTGGCGTAGCTGATGAACCAGGCGTACGGGTTCTTGCTGTTGTTGAGGCCGTGCTGCGCGGTACCGGTCTTGCCGCCCACTGTGACGCCCGGGATCTTGGCGTTGGTTCCCGTGCCCTCGTTCACGACGGTCTGCATCATGTCCTGGAGCTTCTGCGCGTTCTCCTTGGACAGCGGCTCGCTCATCTCCTTGGGCGAGTGCTTCTCGATCACGTCGAGGTTCGGCGCCTGGAGCTCCTTGACCATGTACGGCTCCATCAGGGTGCCGTCATTGGCGATCGCGGAGGTGACCATCGCCATCTGCAGCGGCGTCGCCGCGGTCTCGAACTGGCCGATGGAGGAGAGCGCGGTCTGCGGCTTGTCCATCTCCTCGGGGAAGACGGAGGCATTGGAGCGGACCGGGACGAACTGCTCCTCGTTGAAGCCGAACTTCTCGGCCGTCTCCAGCATCTTGTCCTTGCCGAGGTCCGAGCCGATCTTGCCGAAGACCGTGTTGCAGGACACCCGCAGCGCCTCGCGCAGCGTGGCGTTCTTGCAGGGGATGTTGCCCTCGTTCTTCAGCTCGGTCGTGGTGTTCGGCATCGTCCAGGGCAGCGGGGACTTCGTCTTCTCGTCTATCTCCGTGTACAGGCCGTGCTCCATCGCCGCCGCGGCCGTGACCACCTTGAAGGTGGAACCGGGCGGGTAGGTCTCGCGCAGCGCGCGGTTCAGCATCGGCTTGTCGGAGTCCTTGTCGAGCTTCCCGAAGGTCTCGGCCTCGGCGTTGGTGTTGCCGGCGAACTTCGAGGGGTCGTACGAGGGCGTCGAGGCCAGCGCGAGGATCGCGCCAGTGGACGGGTCTATCGCGGCTACGGCGCCCTTGCCCTTGTTCTTCAGACCGTCGTACGCGGCCTTCTGCGCGTCCCGGTTCAGCGTCGTGACGACGTTGCCGCCCTCCTTCTTCTTGCCGGTCAGCATGTCGAGGCTGCGGCGGAAGAAGAGCCGGTCGTCGTTGCCGGTGAGGATGCGGTCCTCGATGGACTCGATCTGGGTGGCGCCGATGCGCTGCGAGGCGAAGCCGGTCACGGGCGACCACATGGGCCCGTTCTTGTAGGTCCGCTTGTACTTGAAGTCGTCGCCGTCGACCTTCTGCGAGCCGGTGATGGCCTTGCCGTCGACGATGATGTCGCCGCGCGGCTGGGCGTACCGCTCGATGGGCACGCGGCGGTTCATGTCGTGCTCGGCGAGGTGGTCGGCCTTGACGTACTGAAGCCAGTTGTCGCGGACGAGCAGCGCGAGGACGAGCAGGCCGCAGAAGATCGCGATGCGGCGCAGAGGCTTGTTCACGGCCGTACCACCTGGGTCATCTCGGCGTCGGGGTTCGGGGCGGGCGACGGGGCCGGGCGGCGCGCGGTGTCGCTGATGCGCAGCAGGATGCCCACGAGCGCCCAGTTCGCGATCACCGAGGAACCGCCGTACGCGATGAACGGCATCGTCATACCCGTCAGCGGGATCAGGCCCATGACGCCGCCCGCGACGACGAAGACCTGGATGGCGAAGGCGCCGGACAGGCCGACCGCGAGCAGCTTGCCGAACGGGTCACGGGCCGCGAGCGCCGTGCGCACGCCGCGCTCCACGATCAGGCCGTAGATCAGCAGGACGGCCATGATCCCGGCGAGGCCCAGCTCCTCGCCGTACGTGGCGAGGATGAAGTCGGAGTTGGCGGCGAAGCCGATGAGGTCGGAGTGGCCCTGGCCGAGGCCGGTGCCGAGCGTGCCGCCGGAGCCGAACGCCATCATCGACTGGGCGATCTGGTCCGTCCCGGTCGACGCGATGACTTCCTTGTTGAACGGGTCGAGCCAGGCGTCCACACGCACCTTGACGTGCGGCTCGAAGGAGGCCACGGTGACGGCGCCGATGGCCGACATCAGCAGACCGAACACGATCCAGCTGGTGCGCTCCGTGGCCACGTACAGCATCACGATGAACATGCCGAAGAACAGCAGCGACGTGCCGAGGTCGGTCTCGAAGACCAGGATCAGGATCGACATCGCCCACACGGCCAGGATCGGACCGAGGTCACGCCCGCGCGGCAGGTAAAGGCCCATGAAGCGGCGGCTGGCGAGGGCGAGTGCGTCTCGCTTCACCATCAGGTATCCGGCGAAGAACACCGCGATGACGATCTTGGCGAACTCCGCGGGCTGGATGGAGAACCCGCCGACCTGGATCCAGATCTTGGCGCCGTAGATGTTCTTGCCGAGGCCCGGCACGAGCGGAAGGAGCAGCAGGCCCATCGCGCCGATCATCGAGATGTATGTGTACCGCTGGAGGACGCGGTGGTCCTTGAGCAGCAGCATCACCGCGACGAACAGGGCGATGCCGATCGCCGAGTACAGCAGCTGCTTGGGGGCCGCCGCGCTGAACGCCCCGAAGGAGGCCTTGCCCAGCTGCTGCAGCCGCTCCGACTGGTCGAGCCGCCAGATGACCACCAGGCCGAGGCCGTTGAGCAGCGTGGCGAGGGGCAGCAGCAGTGGGTCCGCGTACGGCGCGAACTTGCGCACGACGAGGTGCGCGACGCCCGCGAGCAGGCCGAGGCCCAGGCCGTAGCCGAGCATGCCGGGCGGCAGCTCGCCGGAGATGGCGAGGCCCACGTTCATGTAGGCGAACAGCGGGATGACGACGGCGAACACCAGGAGCGCGAGCTCGGTGTTGCGTCGGCTCGGCGCACCGATGGCGCCGATCGTCGACGTTTGTGTAGTGCTACTGCTCATGGCGTGCAAGGGCCCCCAACGGCTGCTTACTGCTTACCGCACTGCGGGACCAGATCCTTCTCCTGCTGGGAGAGGCTGGGGCCGGGTGTGGGAGTCGGTGCGGTGGTGGACTTGGACTTGTCGTCCTTGGTGCCCGGGTCGTCCGCCGCGCGGAAACTCGCGTTGCGGAAGTCCGGCTTGGAGGTGTCGGCGGGGTCGGGCGAGCCGTCCTGGCCGCCCGCCTCGCCCTCACCGGGCTTGGTGTTGTCGTTCTTCTCGCGCTCTTCCTTCTCGCGGTTCTCCCGCTCGATCGCGCGCCGCTCGGCGTCCTTCTTGCACGCCGACGCCTGCAGGCCCAGCTCGCCGATCTTCTTCTCGGCGTCGTCGAGGTTGCCCTCCTGGATCGTCGACTCGACCTGCTTGCGCTGGTAGGGCGGCAGGTACTTGAGTTCGATCTCGGGGTGGTCCTTCTCGACCTTCGACAGGCTCACCCAGGCGAGGTCCTGGTCGATGCCGCGGTAGAGCGCGACGTGCTCGTCCTTGGTGCCGACGTAGTACTGCGTCTGGGTCCAGCGATAGCCGCCGTACAGGCCGCCGCCGACCACGGCGAGGGCCAGCGCGATGTAAAGGGATCTCTTCAGCCACTTGCGGCCGCCGCCGGGCTTCACCAGGTCCTCGTCGCCGTACGCCCCGAAGGAGCCGCCCTCGGGGGCGTACCCCGGAGTGCCGTCGCCGCTTCCGGGCGGGCCGAAGCCGCCTCCGGAGGGGGGCGGCGTCTGGCGGCCGAGGCCCGACGCGCGGCCCGCGGGCGTCTGCATGGCGCCGTCGTCGTTGGCCTGGAGCTGGTTCTCGGCGACCGCGCCGACCACCACGGGGGTGTCGGACAGCTGGCCCGCGAGGGTGTCGCCGGTGTCGATGTCCAGGACGTCGGCGACGATCACCGTGATGTTGTCGGGGCCGCCGCCGCGCAGCGCGAGCTGGATCAGCTCCTGCACGGTCTCCTGGGGGCCCTGGTAGCTGGCGAGGGTGTCCTCCATCGTCTGGTGGGACACGACGCCGGACAGCCCGTCGGAGCAGATCAAGTACCGGTCGCCCGCGCGGACTTCACGGATCGACAGATCCGGCTCCACGTGGTCGCCGCTGCCGAGCGCGCGCATCAGGAGCGAGCGCTGCGGATGCGTCGTCGCCTCCTCCTCGGTGATGCGGCCCTCGTCGACGAGCCGCTGCACCCAGGTGTGGTCCTGCGTGATCTGCGTGAGCACGCCGTCGCGCAGCAGGTACGCGCGCGAGTCGCCGACGTGCACGAGGCCGAGCCGCTGGCCGGTCCACAGCAGGGCGGTCAGGGTGGTGCCCATGCCCTCGAGCTGCGGGTCCTCCTCGACCATGAGGCGCAGCTGGTCGTTGGCCCGCTGCACGGCCGTGCCGAGCGACGTGAGGATGTCCGAGCCGGGGACGTCGTCGTCGAGCGTGACGAGTGTCGAGATCACCTCGGAGCTGGCGACCTCGCCCGCGGCCTGGCCCCCCATGCCGTCGGCGATGGCGAGGAGACGCGGACCCGCGTAGCCGGAGTCCTCGTTCCCCTCCCGGATCATGCCTTTGTGCGATCCGGCGGCGAAGCGCAGTGACAGACTCATGCGCACCTCGCCCGTCGGCTCCGGGTACATCCGCACGGTGCCCACCCTCCGGTCGGGAGCGCGCTGGCGTCCAAGTCCTGGACCGCGTCGGCTCGCTCGCTCCGCTCGCTCATTGTCGTACTACTTCCGCAGCTCGATGACGGTCTTGCCGATGCGGATCGGCGCGCCCAGCGGAACGGGCGTCGGGGTGGTCAGGCGGGTCCGGTCGAGATACGTGCCGTTCGTGGACCCGAGATCCTCGACGATCCACTGGCCGTCACGGTCCGGGTAGATCCTGGCATGCCTGCTGGAGGCGTAGTCGTCGTCCAGCACGATGGTCGAATCGTGTGCCCGGCCCAGCGAGATCGTCTGCCCCTGGAGCGCGACGGTGGTGCCCGTCAGGGTGCCCTCCGAGACGACCAGCTTGGTGGGGGCGCCACGACGCTGGCGGCCGCCGCTCTGCTGGCGCTGTGGCGGCGGCGCGGCCTGCTGGCGGGCCGCCTGGCGGCCGCCCTCACGGCGCGAACCGCGCTGAGTGACGCGCGTACCGAACAGGTCGCTGCGAATGACCTGGACGGCCACGATCACGAACAGCCACAGAACGGCCAGGAAACCCAGCCGCATGACCGTCAGGGTCAGCTCTGACATTGCCCCCGCTTCACCCTTCGGCTTGCCGGTAAATGATGGTGGTGCTGCCCACGACGATCCGCGAGCCGTCGCGGAGCGTAGCGCGGGTGGTGTGCTGCCCGTCTACCACGATGCCGTTGGTAGACCCGAGATCCTGGATCGTCGAGGGCGTTCCGGTCCGGATCTCACAGTGCCGGCGCGAGACGCCGGGGTCGTCGATCCGCACATCGGCGTCGGTGCTGCGACCCAGCACCAGCGTCGGGCGGGAGATCTGATGGCGGTTGCCGTTGATCTCAATCCAGCGCCGTACTTGCGCGCCCGGGGAGCCGGAGCCCGGCCCCTGCGGCCGCGCCGCCGCCGGAGCTGCGCCGCGGCCCGCACCCGCGCCGCCCGCGCCGGGAGGCGGCGCGGCGGGCATGGGAGGGGCGCCCGAGGGGCCCTGTGGGTAGCCGTAGCCGCCGCGGGGGCCCTGGCCCGCGCTCGTGGGACCGCCGCCGGGGGCGCCGGGCCCGCCGGGGCCCGTGGGGCCACCGGGAGCGGGGTCGGGAGTCTGGGAGGTGCTGGACGCGAGCGTGCGGCTGCGGACCCGGTAGAGGCCCGTGTCCAGGTCCTCCGCCTTCTCCAGGTGGACCTTGATGGGGCCCATGAAGCTGTACCGCTGCTGCTTCGCGTACTCACGCACCATGCCGGAGAGCTCGTCGCCGAGCTGTCCGGAGTACGGGCTCAGGCGCTCGAAGTCGGGCGCGCTGAGCTCCACGATGAAATCGTTCGGAACGACGGTCCGCTCGCGGTTCCAGATCGTCGCGTTGTTGTCGCACTCGCGCTGCAGGGCGCCAGCGATTTCGACGGGCTGGACCTCGGACTTGAACACCTTGGCGAAGGTGCCGTTGACCAGACCTTCGAGTCGCTGCTCGAACTTCTTCAGGACTCCCATGGGGCACCTCCTCCGTCGTTGTCATCCTCGTACTGCTTACTGATCGTATCCACGCGCCGGGAAATCAGGTGGTTCCCCCTGTCCGCCCGGACCACGAGTGTCGCCCCTCACAAGGCATGCCCGCACTGGTCTTCCACGATCCTCAGGGTTCCCTCAGGGGTGTCCCGGGGCTCCGCCCGGGTTCGCTCCGCCGATCCTCGGGGATCGGTCAGGGCATCCCGCGGGAACCGTCCTGAGTCCCGCGTCGGAGGCTTGGCCGACGGCTCGGTCCGGGCTCGCTCCGCGCCTGGTGCCGTGCTCCGCTCGGGGCTGATTCCGCGCTTCTCCTGGGCTCTTGTGGGCTCCTTCCGGGGTCCCGGGCCGGGCCTGGCTCGGGCCTCCTCCTGCTTCCTCTTACCAGGGATCGTAGAGGGGGTCCCAAGACAGTGTCCCGCACGCGGCTGTGGACCTAGGAGGAGGACTTGACGTCCGCCGTGGTTGCGTCGGGCGGGTGGTTCGGCCTGTTCTGTTCGAGCGGAGCACCCCGCTGGGGCGGGGCGAGGACGGACCGCGATCGGGGCGGGGCGGCTGGTGAGGACGGGGTACGACACGTCTGCGCAGGCTGTCGGTACGTCCACGGGTGCCGCGCGGGTGCCCCCGAATACGGATGTGAATCCACCCTCTCCAGCGTGCTAATCTTCTGGATGTCGGCAGGCGCTCGCACCACACAGTGAGAGACCCAAAGACAACACCCATGCGCGGGTGGCGGAATAGGCAGACGCGCTGGATTCAGGTTCCAGTGCCCGAAAGGGCGTGGGGGTTCAACTCCCCCCTCGCGCACAGAGAAGAACCGATGAACGGGTCTTCACCAAGGACGAGAGTCCTGGTGGAGGCCCGTTTCTCGTGTTGGTCGGTCGGTGGCCCGGGTGTCCCGAGCGTTCTGGGCGTCCTGTGTGTTCTGTGTGTTCTGTGTGTCCTGAGGTCTTGGATGCGCCGTGTTTTCTGACTGCTCCGGGTGACATGCGCCTCCACGGTGAGCTATCTCACGGTGGGGCTCCCGGGCGTATTTCCTGGCCTCCACCGGTCACATTCCCGCGGCACGGCGCGTCATGGCGGTGACGGGCCGCACGGGCCCGGCCGGGGCGGAACCGCGCCGGCGCATCCGCTTGATGAGGAGCCCCTCTGATGTCCACCGCCCACGTCGCCGTCACCCTCGTCGCCGCCGCCATGACCGGCTTCTCCGCTGTCTCCGTCTTCCTGCGCGCCAAGTGGGTCGTCGAGCCCATGGCCGACTACGGCATTCCGATGGCGTGGCTGCCGTGGCTGGGTGCGGCCAAGGCGGCGGGCGCGCTCGGGCTCGTGGCCGGGTTGTTCCTGCCGGTGGTCGGGACCGCGGCGGGGGTCGGCCTGGTCCTCTACTTCGCCGGGGCCGTCGTCGCCGTGGTCCGGGCACGCTGGTACGCCCACATTCCCTTCCCGCTGGTGTACGCGGCTCCGGTCGTGGGCGCGCTGGCGCTGGGGCTCGCCGCCGCCTGAGCTGGTCCTTCCCGGGCTCGGTGCGAGGGGTGGGCGAGGTGGGGGCGAGGCGTGGGGAGAGTTATCCACAGGCTGTGACGGGGATTCGTCCGCGGCGGTACCGTCGGTGTCAGTCGAGTTCGCGAGGTCCAGCGACAAGAGCATCGAGGTCATCGAGGTCATCGAGGTCATCGAGGTCGCGGGGCCGGCGACGGTCGTGTGTCAGCAACAGGGGGGCGATGGGTGTGGGCGGCGACGGAGTGGCGTTCTCGGAGGGCGACGACTCAGGAGTCGACGCGCGGCCGGGCGGTCGGCGGCTGCCGCGTGTGGAGGGGTTCGCGCACTGGCCCGCGGGCGGCGCGGGCGGGACTTCCGGCGCTTCCGGCGCCTCCGTGCCGGTGCAGCCCAAGCAGGAGGGCAAGGTGCTGCGCGGGCGCACCCCGCGCTCCGCGCACGCGGAGTTCGTGGCGGACGACCACCGCCCCGACCCCGTCTCCGCGATCGAGGAGACCAACAGGGGACGGCTCGAGGAGCTGACGCCGCTGCGGGTGGCCAGGATGGCCGCGTCCCCCTTCGCCTTCCTGCGCGGCTCCGCCGGACTCATGGCGTACGACCTCGCCCGCACCCCCCTTACCGGCATCGGCGCCCAGATCTGCGGCGACGCCCACGCGGCCAACTTCGGTCTCTACGGGGACGCGCGCGGCGGCCTCATCATCGACCTGAACGACTTCGACGAGACGGTGCACGGACCGTGGGAGTGGGACGTCAAGCGCCTCGCCGCCTCCCTCGTCCTGGCGGGACGGGAGGCGGGCGCCAAGGAGGACACGTGCGCCGAGGCGGCCTACGACGCCGTGGGTGCCTACCGCCGCACGATGCGCCTCCTCGCCAAGCTCCCCGTCCTCGACGCCTGGAACGCGATCGCCGACGAGGAACTGGTCTCCCACACCGACGCCCGCGACCTGCTCGGCACCCTCGACCGCGTCTCCGAGAAGGCCCGGCAGAACACGAGCGCCCGCTTCGCCGCCAAGTCCACCGAGCCGGTCCCGGACGCCGGGATCCCGGCGGGCCACGCCGCGCCCCGGCGCTTCGTCGACGCGCCCCCGGTGCTGCGCCGGATACCGGACGCGGAGGCGGCCGCCGTCGCCGCGGCCCTCGGGGAGTACCGCACCACCCTGCCGGAGGACCGCCTGCCCCTCCTCGCGAGGTACTCCATCCAGGACGTCGCCTTCCGCGTCGTGGGCACCGGCAGCGTCGGCCTGCGCTCCTATGTGGTGCTGCTCCTCGACCACCGGGGGGAGCCGCTGGTCCTCCAGGTCAAGGAGGCCGGGCCCTCCGCGCTGCTGCCGCACCTGCCGGTGGCGGGCTTCAAGGAGCAGGAGAGCGAGCACGAGGGCCGACGGGTGGTGTTCGGCCAGAAGCGCATGCAGGTCGTCAGCGACTTCCTGCTCGGCTGGACGACGATCTCCGGACGGCCTTTCCAGGTACGGCAGTTCAGGAACCGCAAGGGCAGCGTGGACCCGGCCGCCCTCGCCGCCGACCAGCTCGACGACTACGGCCGCATGACCGGCGCCCTGCTCGCCCGCGCCCACGCCCACAGCGCCGACCCCCGGCTCATATCCGGTTACTGCGGCAAGAACGACGAGCTGGACGAGGCCGTGGCCGCCTTCGCGGTGGCGTACGCGGACCGCACGGAGGCCGACCACGCCCAACTGGTCGCCGCGGTGCGGGAGGGGCGGCTGCGAGCAGCGGACCAGGGAGCCACGACCCCGGGAGCTGTGGCCTAGGCTGGACAGGTGACGACCCCGGAAGCCGAGCCGACGAGCCCCGAGACGCCCGAGCAGCCGTATGAGGCGGCGGAGCAGCCGCACGGGACGGCGGCGGACGGTCAGGCCGGTGCCGGTACTGGTGCTGATGCCGGTGATGGTGCCGGTGCGCGGCCCGAGGAGCGGCTTGAGAAGGCCGTGCGCGCCGCCGAGCAGGCGCTGATCGAGTACGAGATCGCCGTGGAGACGTTCCGGGTCGAGGTGGAGAACTTCTCCCGGCTGCATCACCAGAAGCTCGGCCCGATGTACTCGCGCCTGGACGAGCTGGACGCCCTGATCGCGGAGGCCGTGGCGGCGCGGTCCGGTGACCCGGAGGACCTGCGCAAGGCGGACGAGGCGCGGGCGCGGGTGCTGCCGATGCCGGCGGTCGAGGAGCTGTTCCACGGCTGGATGGACGGCGACGGGCTGTTCCCCGAGGCCGCCGCGATGCTCACCGAGCAGTCCGTGCGGCCGCCGCAGCGGGTGCGGCCGAGCGACGAGGTCCGCAAGCTCTACCGGGAGCTGGTCCGCAAGGCCCACCCCGACCTCGCGCAGGACGAGAAGGAGCGCGGACGCCGTGACGAGTTCATCACCCGAGTGAACGCCGCGTATGGCCGTGGTGACGAGGCGCTGCTGCGGGAGCTGCTCACCGAGTGGGCCGCGGGGCCGGTGCCCGAGGAGCTGCGGCCCACGCCGAGCGAGGAGCTGTACGCCCGGCTCGAATGGCTCGCCCGGCGCAAGGAACTGCTCTCGGTCGTGGCCCGGGAGCTGGAGGAGAGCGCGATCGGGTCGATGCTCAAGCTGGCGCCCGACGATCCGGACCGGCTCCTGGAGGAGATCGCCGAGCAACTGCTCGCTCAGGTCGCGGAGCGCGAGGCGGAGCTGGAGCGGCTGACCGCCGCCTGACCGCCCTGAGCGGTGCGGCGCCATCCGGTGCGGTGTGCCGTGCTCTGTGGGTGGTGCCGGTTCGGTGGGCAGTGCCCCATGGGTGGGCGGCATCGGGGCGGTGGCGGTCGGGTAGCGTCGGACGTATGGAATTCGGATCTGGTGTGCCCACGGTCACGGTCGGTGATCTCTCGGACGGAGACTTCCTCCTTGACGTCCGTGAGGACGACGAATGGCAGGCGGGTCACGCGCCGGACGCGCTGCACATTCCGATGAGTGACTTCGTGGCCCGCTTCGGAGAGTTGACGGAGGCGGCGCCGCAGGACGGCCAGGTGAACGTCATCTGCCGGTCCGGCGGCCGTTCCGCCCAGGTGACCATGTACCTCGCGCAGCAGGGCATCGACGCGGTGAACGTCGACGGCGGCATGCAGGTCTGGGAGGCCTCGGGCAAGACCGTCGTCGACGGCAAGGGCCAGCCCGGCACGGTGATCTAGCCCGGCTTGGGCGTGGGGTGACGGCGATCCGGTCCGACTTGGGCGTGGGGTGACGGCGATCCGGTCCGACTTGGGCGTGGGGTGACCGACGCCCGGTCGAGGGCCCGTCTCCTCAGCTGAGGGAGTGCGCCGCAAGGAGGTCGCCCAGGGCGTCCTCGTGCGCCGCGGCCGGGCCGAGCGCGAGCTCCAGGTGCTTGGCCCAGGCGTGGTAGCGGTGCAGGGGGTAGTCGGTGTCGGCGCCGAAGCCGCCGTGCAGGTGCTGTGCGGTCTGCACCACCCGGCGGACGCCGTCCGACGCCCAGATCTTGGCCACCGCCACATCCCCGGAGGCCGGGAGCGGCCCGCCGTTGCCCGCACCCATGCGGGCCGGTGAGCTGAGGCGCCAGGCGGCCTGCCAGAGGGTGACCTCCATCGCGCGCAGGTCGATGTAACGGTCGGCGGCCTGCATGGCGACCGCCTGGAAGGTGGCGACAGGGAACCCGAACTGCTCGCGCTTGCCGGTGTATTCACTCGTCATGCCGAGCACGCGCGTACCGAGTCCGAGCGCGAGCGCGCAAGTGCCGGTCGCGAGCAGGTTCCGGAGGAAGTCCCAGGCCCCGTCCGCGGTGATCACGTCCCGGGCGCCGACCCGAACCGCGTCCAGGCGCAGTTCGCCGAGCCGCTCCCCGCTGGTGGAGAACTGCTCGGCGAGGGCGAGCCCGGAATGCCCGCGCGGGACGAGGGCGAGGACGGCACGGCCGTCGGGGGCGGTGGCGGGCACGACGGTGATGTCGGCGTCGTAGGCCCAGGGGACGGCGGTCTGGAGGCCGTCCAGGATCCAGTCGTCGCCGTCGGGGCGTGCGCTGACGGCGAGTTCGGCGCCGTCGTGCCCCGTGCGGCCGTTCGCGGCGACGGTCAGAACGGTGCCGCCGCGCGCGGCCGACTCCAGGACCGCCCGCTTCAACTCGTCGCCGCCGTAGGTCTGGACGGCGTACGCGGCCGCGCAGCTCTCGAGCAGCGGCACACGTGCGAGCACCTTCGCCGACTCGCGCAGCACCAGGCAGAGCGCGACGGGGCCCAGACCCGACCCGCCGTACTCGGGGGCCATCAGCAGGCTCAGCAGGTCGGCGTCGGCGAGCTTGGCCCACAGCGCGCGGTCGAAGTCCTCGGCGACGGCCCCGGGGGTCCGGGCGGGGCTGGGCACGCCGTCCGGGGCGACCCCGGCGAAGACCGCCTTGGCCGCTTCGAGCGCCGCCTGCTGCTCCTCGGTGAAGGTGAAGTCCACTGCTTGTCCCTCCGCACCGGCCGGTTCGGTCTCGTCGGCTCCGCCACTGTTTCTGACGGGTCGTCAAGATAGAACACGTTCTATGGGAAGGGAACAGCCGTGGCGAGTGGTCCGGTGAGTGGTGGCCCGGCGTCGGCCCCGCGCGGTGGGGCGCTCAGCCGTGCGGTCCTCACCCGGGGGGTGCTCACCAGTGGGTCGCTCAGCCGTGGGTCACTCAGCGGTCGAAGTCCAACTCCACCTTGTCCGTGGTCGGATGCGACTGGCACGCCAGCACATAGCCGGCCTCGGTCTCCTCCGGCTCCAGCGCGAAGTTCCGGTCCATGCGGACCTCGCCGGACACCTTGAACGCCCGGCACGTGCCGCACACGCCGCCCTTGCAGGCGAACGGCGCGTCCGCGCGGTTGCGCAGCACCGTGTCGAGCAGGGACTCCCCCGCCTGTACCGGCCAGGTGCCGGAGCGGCCGTCGAGGGTGACCGTGACCGTGCTGTCCGCCGGGGCGGGCACCGCCGGAGCCGTCGTGAGGCCGTCGTCCACGTGGAATATCTCCTCGTGGATGCGCCGCCGCGCCACTCCCAGCGCCCGCAGCGTCCGCTCCGCGCCCTGCACCAGGCCGTACGGACCGCACAGGAACCAGCCGTCGACCTCATCGACCGGCAGCAGCGCGGGCAGCAGCCGCGCAAGCCGTTCCTCGTCCAGGCGGCCCGAGTTGAGCCCCGCCTGCTGCTCCTCGCGGGAGAGCACCGTCACCAGCTGGAACCGGTCCGGCCATCGGTCCTTCAGGTCGGCGACCTCGTCGAGGAACATCGTGGACGCGGCCGTACGGTCGCTGCGTATCAGACAGAACTCGGCGCCCGGCTCGCGCTCCAGGAGCGTCGTGACGATGGAGAGCACCGGAGTGATCCCACTCCCGCCGACCACCGCGGCATACCGCCCCGGAGCCGGGTCCAGGGTGAAGCGGCCCGCCGGGGTCATCACCTCCAGCTCGTCCCCGACGGCGACCTCCTTGCGCGCGTACGTCGAGAAGGCGCCGCCCTCCACCACGCGCACCCCCACCCGCAACTGCCTCGGCTCACCGGGAGCTTGGGGGGGCGGGGCCGGGGAGCAGATCGAGTACGTACGCCGGATCTCCGTGCCGTCGACCACGCGGCGCAGGGCGAGGTGCTGGCCGGGGGCGTACCGGTACTCCTCCCGGAGGTGCGGGGGCACCTCGAACGTCAGCGTCACGGAGTCGTCGGTGAGCTCCTCGACGGCCGCGACGCGGAGCGGGTGGAAGCGCGCCATCACAGCTCCTTGAAGTGGTCGAAGGGCTCCCGGCAGGTGACGCAGCGACGCAGCGCCTTGCAGGCGGTGGAGGAGAAGCGGCTGAGCAGTTCGGTGTCCGTCGAGCCGCAGTGCGGGCAGCGGACCGTGAGGGAGAGCGGGACCGGGCCTTCGGTGGCGTGCGGGCGCGGCGGCGCGATGCCGAACTCCGCGAGCTTGCGGCGGCCTTCGGCGCTGATGTCGTCCGTCGACCAGGCGGGGGAGAGCACCGTGCGCACCGTGACGTCGTCCCGGCCGTCCTCGCGCAGCACCTGCTCTATGTCCGCGCTCATGGCCTCGATGGCGGGGCAGCCCGTGTACGTCGGGGTCAGCTCGACGTCCACATGGCCGGTGCCGCTGACCCGGACGGAGCGGAGCACGCCCAGCTCGGCCAGGGTGAGGACGGGCAGCTCGGGGTCGGGCACGGAGCCCGCGAGGGCGTGGAGCCGGGCCTCGAGTGCCGTGGGCGCTGTGGGGGTCCTGGTCACCATGACGCCCCCGGGTGGCTGCGGTGCAGGTGCTGCATCTCGGCGAGCATCCGGCCGAACGACTCGGTGTGCAGGCCCTCGCGCCCGGCGCCGGCCGTCCACGCCCCGCTCTGCGGCCCCTCGGGCACGGTGAGCGTCGCCTTCTCGATCACTTCGGTGACCCTGGCCGTCCACTGCTCCCGCAGCGCCTCCCGGTCGAGTTCGAGACCGGCCACGGGCGCGAACATCTCGCCGGTGAAGCGCCAGAGCGCGTCCACGCCGCGCTGCATGCGCTCATGGCTCTCGGCCGTGCCGTCGCCGAGCCGGAGCGTCCACTGCTCGGCGTGGTCCTGGTGGTAGGCGACCTCCTTGACGGCCTTCGCGGCGAGTGGCGCCAACGGGCTTTCGGTCGCCGCCAGTTGGCCGTACATGAGGTTCTGGTACACGGAGAAGTACAGCTGGCGGGCGATCGTGTGGGCGAAGTCGCCGTTCGGCTGCTCGACCAGCTGGAGGTTCCGGAAGGAGCGCTCCTCGCGCAGATACGCCAGCTCGTCCTCGTCGCCCGCCAGGGAGAGCAGCACACGGGCCTGGCCGAGCAGGTCCAGGGCGATGTTCGCCAGGGCCACCTCTTCTTCGAGGACGGGGGCGTGGCCCGCCCACTCACCCAGGCGGTGCGAGAGCACCAGCGCGTCGTCGCCCAGGGCGAGGGCCGCGGTGTGGACGGTGGGGCCGGCGGGGGCGGCGGTGGCCGGGGGCGCCGGGGACGGGGCCGCGGCGGCCGACGGCGCGGGGGTCATGGGCGTGGGGCTCACAGGTGCTTCACTCCTTCCGGGATGTCGTAGAACGTCGGGTGGCGGTAGGGCTTGTCGGCGGAGGGCTCGAAGAAGGAGTCCTTCTCGTCCGGCGAGGAGGCGGTGATCTCCGCGGACGGCACGACCCAGATGGAGACGCCTTCGTTCCTGCGGGTGTACAGATCCCTGGCGTTGCGCAGGGCCATCTCGGCGTCCGGGGCGTGCAGGCTGCCCGCGTGCGTGTGGGAGAGTCCGCGGCGCGAGCGCACGAACACTTCCCACAGCGGCCATTCGGTCGAGCCGGTCATGCGGTCGCCTCCTTGCGCTCGCTCTGCTTGGCGGCGTACGCGGCCGCCGCCTCACGCACCCAGGCGCCCTCTTCGTGGGCTCGTCTGCGCTGCGTGATGCGCTGGTCGTTGCACGGGCCGTTGCCCTTGAGGACCGACCAGAACTCGCTCCAGTCGATGGGGCCGAAGTCATGCTGCCCCCGCTCCTCGTTCCACTTCAGGTCCGGGTCGGGGAGCGTCAGGCCGAGCGACTCGGCCTGGGGGACGCAGATGTCCACGAAGCGCTGGCGCAGCTCGTCGTTCGAGTGGCGCTTGATCTTCCAGATCATCGACTGCTCGGAGTGCGACGACTCCGCGTCCGGCGGGCCGAACATCATCAGCGACGGCCACCACCAGCGGTCCACGGCGTCCTGGGCCATCGCGTGCTGCGCCTCGGTGCCGCGGCTGAGGGCGAGCAGCAGTTCGTACCCCTGGCGCTGGTGGAACGACTCCTCCTTGCAGACGCGGACCATCGCGCGGGCATAGGGGCCGTACGAACACCGGCACAGCGGGACCTGGTTGGTGATCGCGGCGCCGTCCACGAGCCAGCCGATGGCTCCTACGTCCGCCCAGGTCAGGGTCGGGTAGTTGAAGATCGAGGAGTACTTCTGGCGGCCCGAGTGGAGCTTGTCGAGCAGGTCGTCGCGGCTCGCGCCGAGCGTTTCCGCGGCGCTGTACAGATACAGGCCGTGGCCCGCCTCGTCCTGGACCTTGGCCATCAGGATCGCCTTGCGGCGCAGGGACGGCGCGCGCGTGATCCAGTTGGCCTCGGGCTGCATGCCGATGATCTCGGAGTGGGCGTGCTGCGCTATCTGGCGCACGAGCGTGGCGCGATAGGCGTCCGGCATCCAGTCACGCGGCTCGATGCGCTCGTCGGCCGCGACGGCCGCGTCGAAGGCCGACTCGAGCACCGCGGTGTCCACGGCGCTGTCCACGGTGCTGTCCGCGGCGGCGGCCGCGGGCTTGTGCGGTGCCGTGGTGAGCGGCTGGTGCGCTGTCGCCATCTCGGTCCCCCTCGACCTCGGGCAGTGTCTCGGCAACTCTCGTCATGCCGACTCTCGTCGCGCCCGGCGCGCCTCACACCGGGCATTTCGGCATTTCTTCGAACCCGCCGACCGACCGATCGTTCGGTTCGTTGGAATTCAATGGTGCGGCGCCTCGCCATAAGGTGTCAACCCTGTGGATAACCTCCGGGACGCTGGGCCTGGCGGGCGGGCCTGAGTACCGTTCCGGCGGCAGGGTTCGGTCGTGGGGTCGAGGAACGGGGCGTTATGGACGGGTACGACAAGGACGTGGGCGGCGAATCCGCCGAGCCCGACGCCCCGCCCACGGGCTCCCACGGCCTGCCCACGGGCTCCGACGCCCCGCCCGCCCGTACCGGCATCGCCGCCCTCTCCCGCCGCTCGCAGGTCGTCGCCGGCCTCGTCCTCGCCGCGGTCGTCGCCACCGTCTGCGTCCACGTCGGCATGGTGTTCCTGCACGTGGCGCCGTCGAACACGGTCACCAAGGAGCACGGCCGGACCGTCGACGACTGGATCTATCCGGAGTTCGAGCAGAACTGGAAGCTGTTCGCGCCGAACCCGCTGCAGCAGAACGTCTCGGTGCAGGTCCGCGCGCAGATCCGGACCGCGGACGGGGCCGGGCGGACCACACGCTGGTACGACCTGTCCGCGCAGGACGGCGCCGCCATCGACCACAACCTCCTGCCGAGCCACACGCAGCAGAACGAGCTGCGCCGCGGCTGGGACTTCTTCGTCTCCACGCACGACGCGCAGAATCGTCCCACCGGTCTGCGCGGCGAGCTGTCGGAGCGCTACATCCGCCGCATCGTGCTGCTGCGCCTCCACCGGAACGAGCCGCTCGCCCGCGGGGAGGCGTTCGACCAGGTACAGGTGCGGTCCCGGACCACGGCCGTACAGCCGCCGGAGTGGAGTGACGAGAAGATCAACACGAAGCCCGTGCTGCGCGTGCTTCCGTGGTGGGCGGTCACGCCGGGCGACCTGCCGCTGACGGGCGAGGACCGCGCGCGCAGAGACGTGGCCGTGGAACGGGCCAGGGACGTGGCCGTGGAACAGAAGGGGAGCGTCCGGTGATCCGTCTCGACCCGCTCGCTCGGGGCGTGCAGCGTGTCACGGCCCAGGCCCTCGGCCCGTACCAGACCGCGGTGGTCCGTATCGGCTTCGCCGCCACCTGGCTGCTGTTCCTGCTGCGTGAGCTGCCGCACCGGCGTGAGCTGTACGGGCCCGACGGCCCCTGGAGCTGGGACATGGCCCAGCAGCTCATCTCCGCCAACGACGCCTTCACGGCGCTGATGTGGTCGGACGGCCGGGTGTGGTTCGAGATCGTCTACTTCCTGGCGATCGTCTCCAGCGCCCTGCTGGTCGTCGGCTGGCGCACCCGCGCCATGTCCGTGCTGTTCATGATCGGCGTGCTCTCGCTGCAGAACCGCAGCATCTTCATGGGGGACGGCGGCGACAACGTCATCCATCTCATGGCGATCTACCTGGTGTTCACGCGGTGCGGCCAGGTCTGGTCCCTGGACGCGCGCCGCGCGACACGCGCGCGTGGCGCACGGCTCGACCACGGGGGCGGCGGCCCTGGTGGGGACGACAGCCGTGAGGACGGCGGAAACCTGGTGGGCGGGGGCGACCGCCTGGGCGGGGGCGACCGGGTCGGTCCCGTCCTGTGGTGGGTGCTCGGCCTCGCCCTGTCCGTCGTGACGTTCATGGGGGAGCTCGGCTGGTTCTGGCTGCTGCTGTTCTGGGGGCTGTGGGTCGCGCACGGGCTGTGGTGGGTCGCCGGACGGCGCGCGCCGGACGGCGAGGCGCGCGTCCTGCTCGACGTCGTCGCCAACCTCGCCCACAACGCCGCCCTGTTGGTGATCATGGTCGAGGCGTGTCTGATCTACGCCACGGCCGGCTGGTACAAGATCCAGGGCAGCCGCTGGCAGGACGGGACGGCCGTCTACTACCCGCTCCAGCTCGACTACTTCTCCCCCTGGCCCGCGCTTGCCGACCTGCTGACCTCGCACGGCGTCCTGGTGATGCTGGTGACGTACGGGACGGTCGCCGTGCAGGTCGCCTTCCCGTTCACGCTGTTCAACCGGCGCGTGAAGAACGTGCTGCTGGCGGTGATGATCTTCGAGCACGCCGTCATCGCCGTCGTCCTGGGGCTGCCGTTCTTCTCGCTCGCGATGATCGCGGCCGACGCGGTCTTCCTGCCCACGTCGTTCCTGCGGCGCCTCGGCGGCTGGGTGACCCGCACGCGAGAGAGGCTGCTCTCGCGGCTGCCGCGGCTCTCCCGCACGGAGGCGTCGCCGGGGCCGCCCGGGGAGGAACACACCCGGGATGCCGCCGAGCACGCGCGCGTAGGCTTCGGTGCGTGAGCGGTAGTGGCGGTAAGGGGCGAAGCGACAGCGGTGGTACGGGTCGCAGCAGTGGCGGTGCGGGGCCGAACAACAGTGGTGGCAGTGGGCGGCAGTGGCGATGAGCGGTAGTCGTACGGACGGCGCGGGCGACCGCGGTCCGCAGCGCGGGGAGCCGACCGACCCGGTCCGTGTCTGGCACGGCCTCGCCGACACCTCCGTACTCCTCGACGGCTTCCACGCCCTGAAGCACGCGCTTCGCTTCGGCGCCCGCATCCCTGTCGCCCTGACCAGCGACAAAGCCGCCGTCCTCGCCCTCGTGCAGGACTTGGCGCCGGATGTGTCGGACGCGCTCGACGCGCTGCTCGCCGAGACCGACGACGCGACGCTGCGCGCCCTCGTGCCCCGGCTGCACCCCACGGCCGTGGCCGCCTTGGCGGTACGTCCGTCGCGTGCCGCCAACCTGCGGGCGCTGGAGCACACCCCCAGGGCCGCGCCGGTCGTCGTCCTGGACGACCCGCGCAACCTCGGCAACGCCGGGGCGGTGATCCGGCTCGCGGCGGGCTTCGGCGCGACGGGAGTCGTGACGACCGGCACGCTCGACCCCTGGCACCCCACAGTCGTGCGTGGCGGTGCGGGCCTGCACTTCGCGACGGCCGTGGAGCGCGTGGACGTCGGGGAGCTGCCCAAGGGGCCCGTGTTCGCCCTCGACGCGGAGGGCGAGGACATCCGGGGCGTCGAGGTCCCCGATGACGCCGTGCTGGCCTTCGGGTCCGAGCGCAGCGGCCTCTCGGCCGAACTGCGCGCCCGGACCGACCACTTGGTGTCGCTGCCGATGCGGCCGCAGGTGTCGAGCTACAACCTCGCCACGAGCGTCGCGATGGCGCTCTTCCACTGGTCGTCGGGCAGGCCCCCGAAGGCCCAGGCCTGAGCCTGCTCCCCCGGGGGCCGTGGCCGTGGCGCCGCCCGGCTCACGCCTCCTTGCGGATCTCCACCACGCGGAAGCGGTTGGCCACGAACGCGCTGTCGCACAGCGCGGCGTTCGCCGCCGGGTTGCCGCCGGAGCCGTGGAAGTCCGAGAACGCCGCCGTCTGGTTCACATAGACCCCGCCCGTGAGGTTCAGCGACAGTTGGGCGCTCTCCTCCAGGCAGGTCTCCTCGACGGCCGAGGACACCTCCGCGGACGTGGTGTACGCCCCGACCGTCATCGCGCCCTTCTCGCGCACCGTGCGCCGCAGCAGCTCCACCGCGTCGGCCGCCGAGTCGACCGCGACGGCGAAGGAGACCGGGCCGAAGCACTCGCTGAGATACGCCGCCTCGGCGTCCGGCTTGGCGCCGTCGAGCTTGACGATCACCGGGGTGCGCACCACGGCGTCGGGGAACTCCGGGTTGCTGACCTGGCGTGAGGCGAGGGCGACTTCACCGATTCCGGGGGCCGCGTCCAGGCGGGCCTTCACGTCCGGGTTGACCAGGGCGCCGAGGATGCCGTTGGCCCGGGCCTCGTCGCCGAGGAGGCCGTCCACCGCGCCCGCGAGGTCCGAGACCACCTCGTCGTACGACTTCGCGCCCGCGTCCGTCGCGATGCCCTCGCGGGGGATCAGGAGGTTCTGCGGGGTCGTGCACATCTGGCCGCTGTACAGCGACAGGGAGAAGGCCAGGTTCGACAGCATGCCCTTGTAGTTGTCGGTCGACTCGACGACGACCGTGTTGACGCCCGCCTTCTCCGTGTAGACCTGCGCCTGGCGGGCGTTGGCCTCCAGCCAGTCGCCGAAGGACGTCGACCCCGTGTAGTCGATGATCTTGATCTCGGGGCGGGTCGCGAGGGTCTTGGCGATGCCCTCGCCGATTGGGGTCTCCCCTGCTCGAGCGGAGCCGAGAGCTTGGGGACGCTCGGCGGCCAGCGCCACCAGGTTCGGGTCGAAGGCCGCCTCGGTCAGGACCTCCCGGGCGACGCGCACCGTCAGGGCGAGCGGCAGCACCGCGCGGGGGTGCGGCTTGACCAGGACGGGGTTGCCGGTGGCCAGGGAGGCGAACAGGCCGGGGTAGCCGTTCCACGTCGGGAAGGTGTTGCAGCCGATCAGGAGGGCGATGCCGCGCCCGACCGGAGTGAAGCGCTTGGTCAGCGCGAGCGGGTCGCGCTTGCCCTGGGGCTTGGTCCAGTCCGCGGAGTCCGGGGTGCGGGACTGCTCCGCGAACGCGTACGCCACGGCCTCCAGGCCGCGGTCCTGGGCGTGCGGGCCGCCGGCCTGGAACGCCATCATGAAGGCCTGGCCGCTGGTGTGCATGACCGCGTGCGCGAACTCGTGCGTACGGGCGCTGATGCGCGACAGGATCTCCAGACAGACCATCGCGCGGGTCTCCGCGCCCGCGTCGCGCCAGGCGCGCATCCCGGCCCGCATGGCGGGCAGCAGGGAGTCCACGTCCGGATGCGGATACGTGATGCCCAACTCGGGGCCGAACGGCGAGGTCTCCGCGCCCGTCCAGTCGTCGGTGCCCGGCTGGTCGAGGTCGAAGCGGCTGTTCAGGAGAGCCTCGAAGGCCGCCTTGCCCTCGGGCAGGCTCAGGCTTCCGTTCTCCCCGTAGGCCTTGGGGTGTTCGGGGTGCGGCGACCAGTACGCGCGTGTGCGGATCGTCTCCAGCGCCTGGTCGAGGGTGGGCCGGTGCTTGGCGATCAGCTGGTGCGCGGTGAGTTCGGCGGCCATGAGGGACCAACTCCTCGTCGAGTCAGCTCTCCTTCGAGCTGGCGAGCTGGGCAGGGGCAGTGGGCAGGAACAGCTGGACAGGGCTAGAGTAACCGAACGATCGGTCGGTACAAGGGGGTCTGCCGAACCTGTGGAAAACCTCCCCTCGGCCGCCCCGAAGCCCTGGCCAAGACCCCTGTTTCCCGGCCAACACCCCCGTGCGGGAGGATCGCGAGCATGACAGCACTCGATCTCAGCGGCCCCGTCGCCGTGGTCGGCACCGGCACCATGGGCCAGGGCATCGCCCAGGTCGCGCTGGTGGCGGGCCACCCCGTGCGGCTGTACGACGTCGCGCCCGGCTTCGCGAAGACGGCGGCCGCAGCGATCACCGCCCGCCTCGACCGCCTCGTGGAGAAGGGCCGCATCGACGCCGCCGCCCGCGACGCCGCCACCGGGCGCCTGAGCGCCGTCGAGGACCTCGCCCAACTCGCCGGGTGCGAGCTCGTCGTCGAGGCCGTCCTGGAGCAACTGGACGTCAAGCAGCGGCTGTTCCAGGACCTGGAGGAGGTCGTCGCCGAGAGCTGTCTCCTCGCGACGAACACCTCGTCCCTGTCCGTGACCGCCGTCGCGGGCGCACTGAAGCACCCCGGCCGCTTCGTCGGACTGCACTTCTTCAACCCCGCGCCGCTGCTGCCCCTGGTCGAGGTCGTCAGCGGCCACGCCACGGACGAAGCGGCGGCCACGCGCGCGTACGACACCGCGAAGGCCTGGGGCAAGACACCGGTGCGCTGCGCCGACACCCCCGGATTCATCGTCAACCGCATCGCCAGGCCCTTCTACGCCGAGGCGCTGCGCCTCCACGAGGAGCGGGCCGCCGACCCGGCGACGATCGACGCGGTCCTTCGCGAGTGCGGCGGCTTCAAGATGGGCCCCTTCGAACTCACCGACCTCATTGGCCAGGACGTCAACGAAGCCGTCACCCGCTCGGTCTGGGAGTCGTTCTTCCAGGACCCCAAATTCACCCCGTCCCTCGCCCAGCGCCGCCTCGTCGAGTCACGGCGTCTGGGACGCAAGTCGGGCCAGGGCTGGTACGCGTACGGGGACGGCGCCGAGCGGTCCGAGCCGCACACCGCGGCGCCCGCGCCCGCGCCGGAGTCCGTCGCCCTGCACGGCGAGCTGTTCCAGGCCGCCGCGCTCGTCCCGCTCATCGAGGCCGCGGGGGTCCGTGTCGAGGCCGGGGACGCCATGTACCCGGACTTCCCCGGCTGGATCGAACTGCCCGGCGGCGCCCGCCTCCTCCTTGCCGACGGCTCGTCCCCCGACGCCGCCGCGGAGCCCACCATCCAGTTCGACCTGGCGCTCGACTACGCCTCGGCCACCAGGATCGCCCTCGCCCCGGCGGCCCGTGTGAGCGAACAGGCCCTCGGCGAGGCCGTGGGCCTCTTCCAGGCACTCGGCAAGGAGGTCAGCGTCGTGGGCGCGGCCCCGGGGCTGATCGTGGCCCGTACGGTCGCCCTGCTCGTGGACTTCGCGCACGACGCCGTGGCGCGCGGGGTGGCTGACGCCGACGACATCGACACCGCCATGCGCCTCGGCGTGAACTACCCGCGCGGACCGCTCTCCTGGGGAGCCGCACTCGGCACGTACTGGGTGGCGGACTTCCTCGACAGCATGCACGGCGAGTACCCCACGGGGCGCTACGCCCCCTCACAGGCGTTGCGCCAGGCGGCCGCGCGGGAGGAGCACTCATGACCGCGGCCCGGCGCGACACGTATACCCCGGAGACCCTCCTCGAGGTGGCCGTGCGGGTCTTCAACGAGCGCGGCTACGACGGCACGTCCATGGAGCACCTCTCCAAGGCGGCCGGCATCTCCAAGTCGTCGATCTACCACCACGTGGCGGGCAAGGAGGAGCTGCTGCGCCGCGCGGTGAGCCGGGCACTCGACGGGCTCTTCGGGATCCTCGCCGAGGAGCACGCGCGCGAGGGCAGCGCGGTGCGACGCCTGGAGCACGTCACGCGCCGCACTGTCGAGGTGCTGGTCGCCGAGCTGCCCTATGTGACGCTGCTGCTGCGCGTGCGCGGCAACACGGACACCGAGCGATGGGCCCTGGAGCGGCGCAGGGAGTTCGACCACGAGGTCGCCGGGTTGCTCAAGGAGGCCGTCGCGGACGGCGACCTGCGCTCGGACGTCGAGCTGCGACTCGCCACCCGGCTGCTCTTCGGAATGATCAACTCGATCGTGGAGTGGTACCGGCCGGACGCCCACAACGCCGCGAGCGGCCAGGAAGTCGCCGACGCCGTCGTGCAGATGGCCTTCGCGGGGCTGCGCACCGACGGCTGACCGGCCGACGACGGACAGGGCGTCGAGGGTGCCCGGGAGCCGCGGCCGCGCGGGCGCCCGGCGTCAGCCCTCCGCCTCCAGGTCGTCCTCTTCGAAGACCAGCAGCGTGCGCGTGCTGAGGACCTCCGGCATGGCCTGCAGGCGGGTGAGGACCAGTTCGCGCAGCGCCCGGTTGTCCGGCGTGTGCACCAGGAGCAGTACGTCGAAGTCCCCGCTGACCAGTGCGATGTGTGACGCGCCCGGCAGGGTGCGCAGCTGCTCGCGCACCGTGCGCCAGGTGTTCTGGACGATCTTCAGGGTGATGTAGGCGGAGGCGCCCTGGCCGGCCCGCTCGTGGTTGATGCGGGCGCCGAAGCCGCGGATGACGCCGTCCTCGATGAGGCGGTTGATGCGCGCGTAGGCGTTCGCCCGCGAGACGTGCACCCGCTCGGCCACGGAGCGTATCGAGGCGCGACCGTCCGTGTGCAGGATCTGCAGGATGTCTCGGTCGATGGCGTCCAGGGGGCGGGGCTGGGGTTCTGGACGCCCCGCCGCGTTCCCGTCGGCCATTCGTTCAGGTGCCATGTCCCCCCGCCTCCCTACCATGGACGTACTGCGTTCATCTCAGGCTGTGGAGAACCGTTTGTCCACAGCCTGGAGGTGCCTGTAGCCAAAATGTGCCGACGACCGAACAATCGGTAGGTGAGGCGCATCACATCGTCGCGCCTCTGTTGCCGCTCCCACGAGGAGATCGCTTCCCACCAGGAGGTGCCGTCATGACGGTCATGGAGCAGCGGGGCGCCTACCGGCCCGCCCCGCCCCCCGCATGGCAGCTCAGGACCGACCCCGCGCCGCTGCTGCCGGACGCGGAGCCGTATCGCGTGCTCGGGACCGACGCCGCGCGCAAGGCGGACCGGGAGCTGCTTCTCCGTCTCCATGACGAGCTCGTGCGCGGCCGGAGGTACAACACGCAGGCGACAGCCCTGACCAAGCAGGGCAGGCTCGCCGTCTATCCGTCGAGCACCGGCCAGGAGGCGTGCGAGATCGCCGCCGCGCTCGCCCTGCGCGAGCAGGATTGGCTGTTTCCCAGCTATCGCGACACCCTCGCGGCGGTCGCCCGTGGCCTCGACCCCGTGGCGGCCCTCACGCTGCTGCGCGGCGACTGGCACACCGGCTACGACCCGCGGGAGCACCGCATAGCGCCCCTGTGCACCCCCCTGGCCACCCAGCTCCCGCACGCCGTCGGCCTCGCCCACGCCGCGCGCCTGAAGGGCGACGACGTGGTCGCGCTCGCCATGGTCGGCGACGGCGGCACCAGCGAGGGCGACTTCCACGAGGCGCTCAACTTCGCCGCGGTCTGGCAGGCGCCCGTGGTCTTCCTCGTCCAGAACAACGGCTTCGCGATCTCCGTGCCGCTCGCCAAGCAGACGGCCGCGCCGTCGCTGGCACACAAGGCCGTCGGGTACGGCATGCCGGGCCGCCTGGTCGACGGCAACGACGCGCTCGCGGTGCACGAGGTCCTCTCCGAAGCGGTGCGCCACGCCCGCGAGGGCGGCGGCCCCACGCTCATCGAGGCGGTCACGTACCGGATGGAAGCGCACACCAACGCCGACGACGCCACCCGCTACCGCCAGGACGCGGACGTCGAGGCCTGGCAGGACCACGACCCGATCCTCCTCCTGGAGCGCGAACTCACCGAGCGCGGACTGCTCGACGAGGACCGCAGGCGCGCGGTCCGCGAGGACGCCGAAGCGATGGCGGCGGACCTCAGGGCCCGGATGAACCAGGACCCGGCGCTCGACCCCATGGACCTGTTCACGCACGTGTACGCCGAGCAGACCAGCCAACTGCGGGAGCAGGCGGCCCTGTTGCGGGCCGAGCTGGAGGCCGAGAACGAGGCGGACGGAGCGGGACGATGACCACTGTCGCCGTGAAACCGGCCACCATGGGGCAGGCCCTCGGGCGCGCGCTGCGCGACGCGATGGCCGACGACCCTTCCGTGCACGTCCTCGGCGAGGACGTCGGCACGCTCGGTGGGGTCTTCCGGGTCACCGACGGGCTCGCGAAGGAGTTCGGCGACGACCGCTGCACGGACACCCCGCTCGCGGAGGCGGGCATCCTCGGGACGGCGGTCGGCATGGCGATGTACGGGCTGCGGCCCGTCGTCGAGATGCAGTTCGACGCGTTCGCGTACCCCGCCTTCGAGCAGTTGATCTCGCATGTGGCGCGGATGCGCAACCGCACCCGGGGCGGCATGCCGCTCCCGATCACCATCCGGGTGCCCTACGGCGGCGGGATCGGCGGCGTCGAGCACCACAGCGACTCCTCCGAGGCGTACTACATGGCGACGCCCGGCCTGCACGTCGTCACGCCCGCCACCGTCGCCGACGCCTACGGCCTCCTGCGCGCGTCCATCGCCTCCGACGACCCGGTCGTCTTCCTGGAGCCGAAGCGGCTCTACTGGTCCAAGGCGGACTGGAACCCGGACGCGCCCGCGAGCGTTGAACCCATCGGGAAGGCCGCGGTGCGGCGCGCGGGCCGCAGCGCCACGCTGATCACGTACGGCCCGTCCGTGCCCGTCTGCCTGGAGGCCGCCGAGGCGGCGCTGGCCGAGGGCTGGGACCTCGAAGTCGTCGACCTGCGCTCGCTGGTGCCGTTCGACGACGAGACGGTGACGGCGTCCGTGCGGCGCACCGGGCGTGCCGTCGTCGTGCACGAGTCGGGCGGCTTCGGCGGCCCCGGCGGGGAGATCGCCGCGCGCGTCATGGAGCGGTGCTTCCACCACCTGGAGGCGCCGGTGCTGCGGGTCGCCGGTTTCGACATCCCCTATCCGCCGCCGATGCTGGAGCGGCATCATCTGCCGGGTGTCGACCGGATCCTGGACGCGGTGGCACGGCTGCAGTGGGAGGCGGAGAGCTGATGGCGCAGGTCCTCGAATTCAAGCTGCCCGACCTCGGCGAGGGCCTCACGGAGGCGGAGATCACCCGCTGGCTGGTGCGGGTCGGCGACGTCGTCGAGGTGGACCAGCCGGTCGTGGAGGTGGAGACCGCCAAGGCGATGGTCGAGGTCCCCTGTCCGTACGGCGGCGTGGTGACGGCCCGCTTCGGCGAGGAGGGCACGGAACTGCCCGTGGGCGCACCCCTGTTGACGGTCGCCGTGGGGGCGTCGGTCGCGGACCTGGACAGCGGCGCGGCCGACTCCGGTACGCGAGCGGGTTCGTCCGCCGCCGGCACTCCCGAGTCGGGCGGTGCGGGCGGGGACGAGGCGTCGGGGAACGTCCTCGTCGGGTACGGCACGGCGGCGGCGCCCGCGCGACGGCGCCGGGTGCGGCCCGCGCCCGGGGGTGTGCCGACGGCCGGCGGGCCGTCCGGGGCGAGCGGCGCGGACACGGCGTCCGGCGCGGGCTCCGGGCGCTCGGGCGTCGGTGCCGCCTCCCGCGCGGAGGGCCCACCAGCGGCCGTCACGGCGGGAGCGGTGGCCGCGCGCGAGGACGGCCCGGTCCCCGTGATCTCCCCGCTCGTCCGCAAGCTCGCCCGGGAGAACGGCGTGGACCTGCGGGAGCTGGTGGGATCCGGGCCGGACGGGCTGATCCTGCGGGCCGACGTGGAGTACGCCATGCGGGCATCGGCGGCGGCGGTCGCGCCGGTCGCGGGCCCGGCGTCGGCGTCCGCGGCGGCACGGGCCACGGTGTCGGGCATCGGCGCCACCTTCGGGAGCCCCGGCACGGGTGTCGTCGAAGGCGCGGGTGCGCGCACGGCGGTCGGTGAGCGCGGGGCGGTCGGCGGCACGCGGCCGGCCGCGGCCTCCGGGGGCGGTACGCGGATTCCCCTGCGTGGCGTTCGCGGCGCCGTCGCCGACAAGCTGGCGCGCAGCCGTCGTGAGATACCCGACGCCACGTGCTGGGTCGACGCCGACGCGACGGAACTGATGGCCGCGCGCCGGGCGATGAACGCGGCGGGCGGCCCGAAGGTCTCCCTGCTCGCGCTCCTCGCCCGCGTCTGCACCGCCGCCCTCGCCCGCCACCCGGAGCTCAACTCCACGGTCGACATGGAAGCCCGTGAGATCGTGCGGCTCGACGAGGTGCACCTCGGCTTCGCCGCGCAGACCGACCGCGGGCTCGTCGTGCCCGTGGTGAAGGGCGCGCACGCACGCGACACGGAGTCCCTGAGCGCGGAATTGGCCCGCCTCTCGGACGCGGCCCGGACCGGGACGCTGACGCCGGGGGAACTCACGGGGTCCACGTTCACGTTGAACAACTACGGGGTGTTCGGGGTCGACGGATCCACGCCGATCATCAACCACCCCGAGGCGGCGATGCTCGGCGTCGGCCGGATCGTGCCCAAGCCGTGGGTGCACCAGGGCGAGCTGGCGGTCCGTCAGGTCGTCCAGCTCTCGCTCACCTTCGACCACCGGGTGTGCGACGGCGGCACGGCGGGCGGATTCCTGCGGTTCGTCGCGGACTGCGTGGAGCAGCCCGCGGTGCTGCTGCGGTCGGTGTGACGCACGCTCCGGCGTGCATCGGGAGTGCCGTGAGGGCCGACGCGCATCGGGAGTGCGGTGCGGTTCGGCGCGCATCGGGAGTGCGGTGAGGGCCGGAGCACACCGGAAGTGCGGTGAGGGCCGGGGCGCGGCCGCGGGGGTGGCATTGACCGGGGGTGCGCCCATACTCGGGGGATGACCTCGCGCACAGCTCCGGACACCGCCGCGTTCGACGCCGTCGTGCTCGCCGGTGGGCGGGCCGCGCGGCTCGGCGGCGCGGACAAGCCCGGCGTCCGGGTCGGCGGCAGGGCGCTGCTCGACCGGGTGCTCGCGGCCTGCGCCGGGGCCGGGACCACCGTCGTCGTCGCGGCGCCGCGGCCCACCGGACGGCCCGTGGTGTGGACCCGCGAGGAGCCCGAGGGCGGCGGTCCGCTCGCCGCCCTGGACGCGGGGCTGCGCCGCACGAGCGCCGAGCTGGTCGTGGTGCTCTCCGCCGACCTGCCGTTCCTGCGGCAGGAGACGGTACGCCGACTCGTCGCCGCCCTCGCCGCGGCCGACGGCGCGGACGGCGTGCTGCTCACCGACCCCGAGGGCCGGGACCAGCCACTCGTCGCGGCCTACCGGAGTGGGGCGTTGCGGAGGGGGCTGGCGGGGCTGGCGGGGCTGAGGGGGTCGAGGGAGCCCGCTGGTTCTGCGGGACTTGCTGGTGTGGCTGGTGTGGCAGGTGCTGCTGGGGCGACGGAGACCACCCGTGCCGTAGGGCCCACCAACGTTGTTGGCGCCACGGAGGCCACGGAGGCCACGGAGGCCACGGAGGCCACGGAGGCCACGGAGGCCACGGAGGCCACGGAGGCCACGGAGGCCACGGAGGCCACGGACGCTTCAGCGGTCATGGAGGCCACGGCCCCCCAGGTGAGCCGTGGCGCGCCCTCGCCGGGCGGGGCCGCGAACCGGGGCGGGCTCACCGGGCTGCCCCTGCGGCGGCTCACCGCGGGCCTCACTCTGGTCCGGATCACCGACCCGCTCGCCGCGTTCGACTGCGACACCTGGGACGACATCGCCACCGCCCGCGCGCGGATCAGGGAGCATGGGCACGTGTTGGATGAATGGATTTCCGCAGTCAAGGACGAACTGGGCATCGAACTCGACGTCGACACCGGCATCCTGCTCGACCTCGCCCGCGACGCGGCGCACGGCGTGGCGCGGCCCGCGGCGCCCCTGACCACGTTCCTCGTCGGTTACGCGGCCGCGCTGGCCACAGCGGGCGGGGGCGGCCCGGAGGCCGTGGCGGAGGCCGCGCGCAAGGCGGCCGCGCTCGCCGTCCGGTGGGCGGACGAGGACCAGCCGGACGAGCCCGGCGGCACGACGGCGTCCGGGGCGGATGGCGCGGGCGGCGCGGGTGCGTCGACGGCCTCCGGCACACAGCCCGCTTCCGGGGCGCCGACGTCCTCCGGCAAGCAGGGCCCCTCCGGTGGCAAGCAGGCCCCCTCCGGTGAGCAGGACCCTTCCGGCGCACAGCCGCCCCCCGCGGTTCCGGGCGCGCCCTCCGGCACGGAGCCGGACCCCCGATGAGCGGGCAGCACGCGGCCGACGCCGAGTTCGACGAGGCCCTCGCCCTGGTGAATGAGGACCGGGCCAGGACCGGGGCGGGCGCCGCGAGGCCGACCCACCAGGATCACGTGGGACACCAGGATCACGCGGGCCACGCGGGCCACCAAGGCCATGCGGCCCACCCGGATGCCCCGGACGGCACCGAACCCGCCGACGTACCCGCCCCCGACTCCCGTACACCGGGAACCCGGCGCAGCGGCCCCGGCGCACAAGCCGACCCGCCCGACGACAGGTCCGACACCCCGGCCGACTCGGTCACCCCGGCCGACCCGCTCACCCCCGCCGACCCGCTCACCCCGCCCGGCGGCTGGCCCCCCGCCCCCGCCGGCCGACCCACCACCACCGGGGCTTGGCCCGACGTCTCCGGCCCTCCTCCCCATCAGCCCGGAGCCCGCGCCAACACTCCCCGCGCCCGCGCCAGCGCCCCCGGCGACCGCCGCACCGGCTCGGGAGACCAACCCACAGCCCCCGGCGACCGACCCGCAGCCCCGGGCGCCCAGCCCACCCCGGGCAACCAGGCCCCCACGCCCGAGCCCCGCCCCACCACCCCCACCACGCAGGCATTCACCTCCGCCAACACCCCTTCCCAGCAAGCCTCCGCCGCCCCCGTGCCCCGCACCCGCGCCACCTCCTGGCCGGAAGCCCGTGCCACCGCACGCCGCGCCGGAACCTCGGCGGCCAGCTCGGCCAGCTCGGCCAGCTCGGCCAGCTCGGCCAGCTCGGCCAGCTCGGCCAGCTCGGCCAGCTCGGCCACCCCGGCACCCCCACCCACCGGCCCGTCGGCCGACCCCACCCCGACCACCACTCCCGCAGGTACCCCACCAGGCGCCACCCCCCTCACCAGCCCTGCCGCAACCCCGCTCCCCGCGCCCCTCCCCCTCCCCCTGACCCTCGGCCGCACCCTCTCCACCCCCCTCACCGCCCTCACCGACCTCCCCTCCTTCGACACCTCCGCGATGGACGGGTGGGCCGTGGCGGGGCCGGGGCCCTGGGGAGTGCTGGCCGAGGGGATCCTCGCGGGGCAGGGCAGTCCGGAGCCGTTGGGGGACGGCGAGGCCGTGCGGATCGCGACCGGGGCCCGGATCCCGCGTGACACGACCGCCGTGATCCGCAGCGAGCACGGGTACGTCGACGGCAAGGGACGGCTGCACGCGCAGCGGGAGGTCGTACCGGGGCAGGACATCCGGCCGCGCGGCCAGGAGTGCCGTGCGGGTGAGCGGCTGCTGCCGTCCGGCACGCTGGTGACGCCGGCCGTGCTCGGCCTCGCCGCCGCCGCCGGATACGACGCGCTGTACGTCGCCGCCCGTCCCCGGGCCGAAGTCCTCGTCCTGGGGGACGAGTTGCTGACCAAGGGGCTTCCCCAGGACGGCCTCATCCGGGACGCGCTCGGGCCGATGCTGCCGCCGTGGCTGCGCTCGCTCGGTGCGGAGGTGACCGCGGTGCGGCGGCTCGGGGACGACGCGGAGGCGCTGTACGAAGCCCTCGCCACCTCCACGGCCGATGTCCTCGTGACGACCGGAGGCACCGCGTCCGGGCCCGTCGACCACGTCCACCCCACGCTGCGCCGCCTCGGCGCCGAACTGCTCGTCGACGGGGTCGCCGTCCGCCCCGGGCACCCCATGCTGCTCGCCCGCCTCCCCGGAGCGGACGGGGCGCGGGGAGCCGATGGCGCGGGCCGAGCTCACGGAGCGGGCGTACGCCACCTCGTGGGACTCCCCGGCAACCCCCTCGCCGCCGTCTCCGGCCTCCTCACCCTGGCCGAACCCCTGCTGCGCGGGCTCGCGAGCCGTCCCGCCCCGGAGCCGTACGCCGCGCCCCTGCGGGAGGACGTGCACGGTCATCCGCACGACACCCGGCTCGTCCCGGTCACGCTGCGCGGGGAGTACGCGGTGCCGCTGCGCTACAACGGCCCCGCGATGCTGCGGGGCATCGCCGTCGCCGACGGGCTCGCGGTGGTTCCGCCGGGCGGCGCGCGCCGGGGACAGGAGTTGGAGATCCTTGATCTGCCCTGGACCGAACCGGGCTGCCTGCCCGGCGAGTTGGGCACTGGTGGCCCCGACGACGAGGTGTGTTTCACGTGAAACTTCCCGGCCATGACGCCATCGCGCGCCAAGCCGACGAACATCTGGTGACGCATCGGGTCAAACTGCCCAAGCGTGTGGTCGAGCGTCCGCTGGTCCAGGTCGGCAAGCGGCTGCTGATGGCGCTGTGCGTGCTGGCGCTGACGATTCTGATCGTGTGGATCGATCGTGAGGGCTACCACGACAACGCGAACAACGAGGTCGACCTGCTCGATGCCTCGTACTACGCCACCGTGACGCTCTCCACCACCGGATACGGCGACATCGTGCCGCACAGCGACAGCGCGCGGCTCACCAATATCGTGCTGATCACGCCGCTGCGCGTGCTCTTCCTGATCATCCTGGTCGGCACGACCCTGGAAGTCCTCACCGAACGCACCCGCGAGGAATGGCGGCTGTCCCGCTGGAGGTCCAACTTGCGTGACCACACCGTCGTCGTCGGTTTCGGCACCAAAGGCCGGTCGGCGGTGCAGACGCTGCAGGCGACCGGGCTGAAGCCCGAACAGATCGTGATCGTCGACCCGAGCTCGAAGGTCGTCGACGCGGCCACGGCGGAGGGATTCGCCGGGGTCGTCGGCGACGCGACCCGCAGCGACGTCCTGCTCCGCGCCGAACTGCAACGGGCCCGGCAGGTCATCATCGCCACCCAGCGCGACGACACGGCGGTCCTCGTCACGCTCACCGCGCGGCAGCTCAACCGCGGGGCGAAGATCGTGACGGCGGTGCGGGAGGAGGAGAACGCGCCGCTGCTGCGCCAGTCCGGCGCCGACGCCGTCATCACCAGCGCCAGCGCGGCGGGCCGACTGCTCGGCCTCTCGGTGCTCAGCCCCAGCGCGGGGCTTGTCATGGAGGACCTGATCCAGCAGGGCAGCGGGCTCGACCTCGTCGAACGGCCGGTGATAAAGGCCGAGGTGGGGCGGGGCGTGCGGGAGACGGACGACCTGGTCGTGAGTGTCGTACGCGGTCATCGTGTCCTTGGTTACGACGATCCGGCGATCGGCGAGCTGCAGTTGACGGACCGTCTGATCACCATCGTGCGGGCGTCGCCCAGCGCGACGGCCACGCCGCCCGCGGCCGCGACGGAGGCATGGCGCTCGCCCCGGCAGGCCTGAGCACGGGCTGAGCACGGGCTGAGCACGGGCTGAGCGTCGGCCCGCCCCGGAGTAGCCTCGCCCGCATGTATGCGATCACGATCCCCGAACCCGGCGGACCCGAGGCGCTTCAGTGGGCCGAGGTCCCCGATCCCGTACCCGGCGAGGGCGAAGTCCTCATCGAGGTGGCCGCCAGTGCCGTGAACCGCGCCGACCTGCTGCAACGGCAGGGGTTCTACGATCCGCCGCCCGGCTCGTCCCCGTACCCCGGCCTTGAGTGCTCGGGCCGGATCGCCGCGCTCGGGCCCGGCGTCGCGGGCTGGTCGGTCGGCGACGAGGTGTGCGCGCTGCTCGCGGGCGGCGGGTACGCGGAGCGGGTCGCCGTGCCCGCCGGGCAGGTCCTGCCCGTGCCGGACGGCGTCGACCTCGTCACGGCGGCCGCGCTGCCGGAGGTCACCTCGACGGTCTGGTCGAACGTCTTCATGGTGGCCCACCTGCGCCCCGGCGAGACGCTCCTCGCGCACGGCGGCGCGAGCGGCATCGGCACCATGGCGATCCAGCTCGCGAAGGCCGTCGGCGCCAAGGTGGCGGTGACGGCGGGCGGCAAGGAGAAGCTGGCGTACTGCGGTGAGCTGGGCGCCGACGTGCTCATCGACTACCGCGAGCAGGACTTCGTCGAGGAGGTCCGGGCCGCCACGGACGGTGCCGGGGCGGACGTGATCCTGGACATCATGGGCGCCAAGTACCTGGACCGGAACGTGCGCGCCCTCGCCGTCAACGGCCGCCTCGCCATCATCGGCATGCAGGGCGGCGTGAAGGCCGAGCTGAACATCGCCGCACTGCTCGGCAAGCGCGGCGCCATCACCGCGACCTCGCTGCGCGGCCGCCCCGTCGCCGAGAAGACGGCGATCGTCGCAGCCGTACGTGAGCACGTCTGGCCCCTCATCGGCGCGGGCCAGGTCCGCCCGGTCGTGGACCGCACCCTCCCGATGCGGGACGCCGCGGCGGCGCATCGGGTGCTTGAGGAGAGTGGGCACATCGGCAAGGTGCTTCTCACCCGGGAGGGGGCGGGGGCGGTCTGAGGGGGCTGGTGCCTCCTCGGCCGACGGCTTCAGGAGGCTGGCGCCTCCCCGGCCGACGGTTTGAGGTGGTTGGTGGTGTCCTGGCCGACGGGTTGGGGGCGTCCCGGGGGACGGTTTGAGGGTTGGTGTGTCCTGGCCGAGGGCTTGGGGGGGGCGCCCCGGCCGGCGGCCTGAGGGCTGGCGGCGTCCCGCCCGGTGCGGGGCCGCCTCCGCTTCGGGCCGCCCGCCTTCGTTTCGGGCCACCTACCTTCGCCCCGGGCCACCCGCTCCCGGCCCCGGCCCGCCCCCCCGTCCCGGCCCCAGTGCCCAGCCCCCGAGGGCCGGAGCCCCCCTCCCCACAGGGCGGGCCCACCCGAGATGCCGGATGCCGCCCCTCATGTGACGCTGGCCGTACGCCCATTGATCCCGCCCGCGGCGCGGGACCGGGCGTTCTGCGATCTCGGCGAAGACCCAGCACCGGGAGGGGGCCAGCGCGGTGACTTCACGGCTGCGGGGCGCGCTGCGCGCGGCGGGACCACCGGTGCTGCTCGCGCTGCTGCTCCCCGCCGGATTCGGTACGCCGACGGCGTACGCGGCACCGACCGTTCCCGCCGCCCTCACGGCCCCCGCGCCCCCCACCCCCACCACCCCATCCCCCACCGCCTCCGCCCCCTACTACGGCACCGGCTCCCTCGCCGGGAGTCGGGCCGGTGAAGGGCGGCTGCGGCCCGGGCGGGCGGACCCCGTGGCCGTGCCCGACCCCGTCGTCTGGCGGCCGCTGCCGCCCCCGCCCCGCGAGGTCCGCCGGCCCGAGCGTTCCCGGGTGCCCGCCGTCGAGCCCGGCACGGCCGACGCACCCCGGGAGCGGGCGGCCGAAGGGCCGGCGTTCCCCGGCCTGCGCGTGCTGCCGCTCGGCGGCGGGATGGTCCTGATCGGCCTGGGACTCGGCTTCCTCGGACTGCGCCTGCGCCGTGGCTGAGCCAGGCGTACCGAGGGCGGATCCACCCGGGCGCGGCCCGGCGGCCACCCCTCACCCGACCGGCGCAGTCCCGCCCCGCGTGAGCCCCGCCGAGCACCGGTGGACAAGACGTACGCCCCCGTACACGGTGGATCACCGTCCGATGGGGGCACCACGGATATGTGGAGAACAGGTGCGAGAGAATGGCGGCATGGAGATGCCGAGGAACGAACGGTCGCCGGAGAACCCCCAGGTCCTGGTCGTGGGCCAGGACGGAATGGCTCTCGGTGGCGGAGACGACGAGTCCCGCGAGGTCCCGGTGACGGACATGGTCGAGCAGCCCGCGAAGGTCATGCGCATCGGCAGCATGATCAAGCAGCTTCTGGAAGAGGTGCGCGCGGCGCCTCTGGACGAGGCGAGCCGAGTGCGGCTCAAGGAGATCCACGCCAGCTCGGTGAAGGAGCTGGAGGACGGCCTGGCGCCCGAGCTCGTCGAGGAGTTGGAGCGGCTCTCGCTGCCGTTCACGGACGAGACGACGCCGAGCGACGCGGAACTGCGGATCGCGCAGGCCCAGTTGGTGGGCTGGCTCGAAGGCCTCTTCCACGGGATCCAGACGACGCTGTTCGCCCAGCAGATGGCCGCGCGGGCCCAGTTGGAGCAGATGCGCCGGGCGCTGCCGCCGGGTGTGGGCGGCGGCGAGGACGGCGAGGACGGCGGCATCGCGGGCCGCAGCGGGGGCCCCTACCTCTAGACCTCCAGACCTCAAGACCTCGTGGCGCGAAGGGGCCCGGCACACAGAACGTGTGCCGGGCCCCTTGTGCATGCGTGCCGCTGCTCATGCGTGCCGCGCGGGCTCAGCCCCACGTCGTACCGGCAGGCTCCTTGATCGTCGTGTTGATGCGGTTGAACAGGTTCGTCACGCCGATGACGAGGATCAGGGCGGACAGCTCCCGCTCGTCGAAGTGGTCGGCGACCTCGTCCCACAGCGCGTCCGGCACCGACTCGGTGGAGCGGTCGGCGAGACGGGTGACGCTCTCGGTCAGGGCGAGGGCGGCGCGCTCGGCGTCGGTGAAGAAGGGGGCGTCGCGCCAGGCGGCCACGGCGGCGATCCGCTCCGTGCTGGTCCCGGCCTTGACGAGGTTCTCGTTGTGACCGTGGACGCAGGCGCCGCAGCCGTTGATCTGGCTGGCCCGCAGGCCCACGATCTCCTGGAGCTCCTGGGGGAGGCCGCCTTCGCTGATGGCCTTGAAGAGGGTGCCGATGCCCTTGATGCCGTCGGGGAGGACGAAAGCCGGGTTCTTCATACGTGCCTGCATGATCGTGTCCTTTGCGTTCAGATGCGTGCTGAGCGGGCGTTTCGTGACGGTGGCTGGGCCCGGCCGGTACCTCGCCGCCTTGCTTTCACTTCACTGACGGAGGGCGCGGGGCGAATGTGACCGGTGCGGGGAAAAAGTTCTCGCGGGCGCTTCGCGTCAGCTCCCGGCCACCGCGATCGCGACCAGCGCGAGCGCCGAGCCCGCGAACACGACCACGTGCCGGACGTTCTGCAGGACCGTCACCCAGCCGGGGAACGCGCCCTCGGCGGCCTTCAGGAACGCGGCCACGTCGATGCGGGCGAGCACCGGGTCGCCCTTGCGCCGGAAGGCGGTCTCGACGGAGCGGGTCGCGGTCAGGTTGCTGTGCAGGATCAGGGCGTTCATGACGATGACGAGGGACTGGAAGACCCAGGTCAGCGGGTGGGACCAGGAGTGGTCCGCGAGGCCCAGCCCGGCCAGGGTGGCCATCACCGCGGCGACCGCGAGCGGGGCGAGGGTCTCGTGGCCGCCCGCGTCGAAGCGCAGCCCGTTGGCCTCCAGGACCCCGGCGGGCACGCCCTGGCGGTCCAGCTCGCGGTCGGCGGCGGCCTTCGCGGCGGCGCCGAAGCGGTGGCGCACCAGCGGGATGCTGAGGAAGGCGGCGGCGACGAGCAGCTGGCAGACGGCGGCGACGGTGTTCATGGCAGGCATGGGGTCTCCTTGCGGGACGTGTGGGTGGGGGACAGGCCCCGCGGCGAGGACTTGAACTAAGTACAAGAAGACCGTAGGGCACGACTTGAACTATGTGCAAGAGATTCTTGCACATAGTTCAAGAGGGCTGCTCCTGAACTTTGTGCGAGAAGGAGTGCGGGGCCTAAGGTCGGTCCATGCCGCGCAACACGCTGACCAAGGACCAGATCATCAGGACGGCCGTCGAGCTGCTCGACGACGAGGGCCTGGAAGGCCTGAACATGCGCAGCCTCGGCAAGCGCCTCGACTCGGCGGCGACCGCGGTGTACTGGCACGTCAAGAACAAGGACGATCTCGTCCAGCTCGTCGGCGACGAGGTGTGGGACGAGATCGAACTGGCCGACCCGGAGGCCGTCGGCTGGCGCTCGGCGATCATGTCGATGGCCGTCGGGCTCCGCGAGATGTGCGTCCGCCACCCGTGGCTGGTGCAGGCCTTCGGCTCGTACTTGTTCTACGGCCCCGCGAAGGCCCGGTACGACGACCACTGCCTGGCCGTCTACGAGGGCGCGGGCTTCACGCCGCCGGAGGCGGACCGGGCCGCGGCCGGAGTCTTCACCTTCGTCCTCGGCAACGTCCTCGGCACCGCCGCCACCGCCTCCCTCACCCGCCGTCTGAGCCGCGACGACGGCGACCCGGACCAGCGCCTCGCGGACTTCATGGCGAAGGCCCGCGAGGTGGCCGAGGCCTACCCCCGCCTGCGCAGCCGCCTGGAATCCCCCTCAGCCGAATTCGGCGCGGCCCCCGATGACACCTTCACCCACGGCCTGCACACCCTCCTCGACGGCTACGAGCACCAACTCACCGCCCGCCGGGCCTCCTGAGACGCCTGACACGAGGGGCCCGGTACGCGATGCGCGTACCGGGCCCCGTGCGTATCCCAGGCAGAAGCCGTCGTCAGGCCGGATTGCCCGTCGAGATGTCGAACTGGATGTCCACGTTCTTCGGGTCGATGTCCTCGCCCGCCTTGGGCACGGTCCGCATGACCGTGTCCTCGCCGTACGTGTTCTCGTCGACCTCGTTCTTGTCGTAGTGCCAGCCGGCCGCCTGCAGGCAGCTCAGCACCGAACGCCAGTCCTTGAAGGCGAACTCCGGCATCTTGATCTTGTCCGGGTCGTTGTACGCAGTCTCCGGCTCCGTGCACACGGTCTTCTCGACCGTCTTGGTGCGGTCCGGGCCGCGGTGGCCCGCCACCGGCTTCTTGGTCTCCTTGCCGTCGCCGCCGTCGTCGCCCCCGCCGTTCATGCTGACCGCCGCGATGACGCCGCCGATGGCGAGCAGGGCGACGACGATCGCGCCGATGATCACCGGCATGTTGCGCTTGCCGCCGCCGGAGCCGCCGCTGGGCGACGGGGTGGTGGTCGCGGGCTGCGGGGAGAGGTTGTAGGGGGGCGGGGTCTGGGCGGCCTGGGGGGCGTAGGCGTTGGTGGGGGCCGGGGTCTGGTAGCCCTGCTGGGGGTAGCCGTAGCCCGGGGTGGGGGTCGGGGCGGGGGTCGCGGGGCCGTAGGGGCCCGGCTGGTACGGCGTCTGGACGCCGCCCGCGGCCGGGGCGGCCGTGTCGACCGGCGGGAACACCGCGGAGCCGACGCCCGCGCCGCTCGCGGTCTGGGCGCCCGGCACGATGCTGGGGGCCGCGACCTGGAAGGACTGGGCGACGCGCAGGCACTCGTCGCGCATCGCCTCGGCGGTCGGGAAGCGCTCGTTCGGGTTCTTCTTCAGCGCACGGGCGACGATCGCGTCGATCGCGGGCGGAAGGGAACGGTTGATCGAGGAGGGAGCGACCGGCTCCTCCTGGACGTGTGCGTACGCGATGGCCAGCGGGGAGTCCGCCTCGAACGGGAGGCGTCCGGTCACCAGCTGGAAGAGCATGATGCCGACGGAGTAGAGGTCGGAGCGGGCGTCGACGCCGCGGCCGAGGGCCTGCTCCGGGGAGAGGTACTGCGGGGTGCCGACGACCATGCCGGTCTGGGTCATCGACGTGACGCCGGACTGCATGGCGCGGGCGATGCCGAAGTCCATGACCTTGACGACGTTGCGCTTGGTCATCATCACGTTGCCGGGCTTGATGTCGCGGTGGACCAGGCCCATCTCGTGGCTGATCTCCAGGGCCGCGAGCACATCGGCGGTGATCTTCAGGGCCTGGTCGCTGGGCATCGCGCCGTGCTGGCGGACGGCCGCGTCCAGGACCGAGCCGAGCGGCTTGCCCTCGACGTACTCCATGACGATGTACGGCATCGTCGCGCCGCCAAGATCGTCCTCGCCGGTGTCGAAGACCGACACGATGTTGGTGTGCGTGAGCTTGGCCACGGACTGCGCCTCGCGGCGGAAGCGCTCCCGGAAGGACTGTTCGCGCCCCAGCTCCGTGTGGAGTGTCTTGATCGCGACCTGCCGGTCGAGCACCGTGTCGTACGCGAGGTGGACCGAGGCCATGCCGCCCTCGCCGAGCAGATCGCGCAGCTGATAGCGGCCACCGGCCAGTGAACTGCCCGCGTACCGGCCCTGAGCGCCGTCCTGGCTCATGTCGTGCGTCCCCCATCGGCGCGGGCGCGAGACGGCGCCGCTGCTGTGACTGTGGCTATGGGTGCGATCGACGACGTCTTTACGACCGTGATCGATCCGCTATTCCTGGCCAAGTCTGCCCGAGGGCCCCGACACGTCAAGCTCGGTGCCCGTTCCGTGACCGTACGCGCAAGAAGAGTCTCGGAAGCGTTACAAGTTTGCCCCTCGGGGCGCCCGGCGGGTTTGATGGCCGGTCCAGCCCGGACCGGCGGGCCCCGCGAAGGCTGTAGCGTGGCACGGCGGAGTACCCCGTACCGCTCTATCACGTATCCGGTACACGCTCCTCACACGACGGACCACGATCAGAAACGACGGCGAGGACTGATGGCACAGACGCAGCGCGCTCAGGGCCCGTCCGACCCCGAGGCGTCTGGCGGCGGAATGTCGGATGTACCCGAGATGTGGGGCAATGGCGGGCTTGTCGGGGACGGCCGGTACCGGCTCACCCGCAGGCTCGGCCGCGGTGGCATGGCCGAGGTGTTCGCCGCCGAGGACGTCCGTCTCGGTCGTACGGTCGCGGTCAAGCTGCTCCGCTCGGACCTCGCCGAGGACCCGGTGTCCAAGGCCCGCTTCACGCGCGAGGCCCAGTCGGTGGCCGGCCTGAACCACCACGCGGTCGTCGGGGTCTACGACTCCGGCGAGGACAACATCAACGGCAACTCCGTGCCGTACATCGTGATGGAGCTGGTCGAGGGCCGCACCATCCGCGATCTGCTGATCAACGCGGAGGCGCCGGGCCCCGAGCAGGCCCTGATCATCGTCTCCGGTGTCCTCGAGGCGCTCGCGTACTCCCACCAGCACGGCATCGTGCACCGCGACATCAAGCCCGCGAACGTCAGCATCACCCACACCGGTTCCGTGAAGGTGATGGACTTCGGCATCGCGCGCGCCCTGCACGGGGCGCAGTCGACGATGACGCAGACCGGCATGGTCATGGGCACGCCCCAGTACCTCTCGCCCGAGCAGGCGCTCGGCAAGGCCGTCGACCACCGCAGCGACCTGTACGCGACCGGCTGCCTGCTCTACGAACTGCTCGCGCTGCGGCCGCCGTTCACCGGTGAGACGCCGCTGTCCGTGGTCTACCAGCACGTCCAGGACGCTCCCGTGCCGCCCTCGGAGGTCTCCGACGCGGCGCCGCCGGAGCTCGACGGGCTCGTCATGCGCTCCCTCGCCAAGGACCCGGACGACCGGTTCCAGACCGCCGAGGAGATGCGCGGTCTCGTCCAGTACGGCCTGCAGATGCTCGCCGAGCAGGGCAGCCACACCGGGACCTGGAACACCGGGCCCGTCGAGATGGCCGGGATGCACGAGGGCGGTCACACCCCCGCGATGGGCGTCGCCGGTACGGCCGCCATGCCGCACCCCGGTGACTCCGGCACCCAGCAGATCCCCGGGCCGATGCTGCGCCCGCCGGGCGGCGACGACGGCGGCTTCGACGGCGGTCACCGTGACGGCGGCAGGGGCCGTGGGCGCGGCAAGGTGTGGATCCTCGCCGTGCTCGCCGTCATCGCGATCGTCGCGGGCGTCGCCTTCGCGCTGTCCGCCGCGGACGACAAGGGCGGCAAGAAGGACAAGACTCCGACGACTCCCTCGACCAAGCAGTCGCAGGAGAAGTCGCCGAGCAAGAGCAAGGACGAGGAGACGCCCGACGAGGCGACTCAGCCCGGCGGGGACGGCAGTGGGGGGCAGACCGGGGACTGGACCCGGCCGCCCACGCAGGACACTCAGCAGCCCACGAAGCCGACCGATCCGCCGACGGACCCGACGGACCCGCCGACCGACCCGACGGACCCGCCCACGGACCCGACGGA